>PMMB01000227.1 GCA_003165495.1 Gammaproteobacteria bacterium
CGTGACCCGCGCATGAAGACGCTTTTCGAATAGCACCGCGCACCTCGCGAGCGATCGCAGGCCGGCTGCCGGCCCAGATTGCGCGCCATTTACTCTGCGGTTTAGAGTACTTGACGTGGCACAGTATTGTCACTTAAGCTGAATCCATGATACGGCCAGGCGCAGCATTTCCCGTCCAATCCGAAGCACCGGCTGCCATCGAGAGCCGCGCGCTTGGAACCCTCGCCTACATCCGTGCGTCCATCGAATCGTCGAGCTCGATGGACGTGCCCGGCATGGCAGGCATTGTCATGGGCATCATCGGTGCGCTCGCTGCCATCATGGTGTCGCTGCCTCGCTGGGCGCCTCATTGGCTCGGGATTTGGCTGGTCGCTGCGGCGGTTGCCCTCCTGCTCGGCGGCGCTTTGGTGGCGCGCCAGATTGCGCGGCGCGGGCACACCCGCTACTTGGGGCCGGCCAGAAAATTTCTGCTCTGCCTTTGTCCCGCACTCTTCGCCGGCGCAGTGCTGACATTGGTCTTGTGGACGGCCGGCATGACGAGCGTCATTCCGGGCATATGGCTGCTTCTCTACGGCTGTGCGGTGCTCTCGGCGAGCACGGTAACGATCGCTGGGATCACGCGCCTTATCGGCATCATGGGAGCGTTGTTCGTCGCCCTCGGATTGATGACGTTCGCGCTGCCCACGACGGCTCATACCGCGATGCTCGGATTGGGATTCGGCGTCCTGCATTTCAGCTTCGGCATCCTGATCGGTCGCTCGACTCGTGGCGGCTAAGTCCAGCGTCATCAAGCGCAGCGAGCCGGCTGCGCCGGCCTCCGGCAAGGCACCGTCAAAACCGGTGGCGGTGCCTCGTTCGCCGCATGGGAACGAAGATGCGGGATTCGATCGCCTGATTTACGAACGGGTGCGCCTCGGCATCATGAGTGCGCTAGCCATGAACGAGCAGCTCACCTTCAACGAACTCAAATCCTTGTTCGACGTGAGCGACGGCAACCTGAGCGCCCATGCGCGCAAACTCGAAGAAGCGGGCTATGTCGTGTGCACGAAATCCTTCGAGGCGCGCAGACCCAAATCAGAATACCGCATTACGCAAGTAGGGAAAAAAGCCCTGCTGCGTTACCTCGAACATATCGAGGCGGTGATCAAGGCGACCCGGCGCGCTTAAAATCAGTGCACGTCGCAATCATCATGGACGGAAACGGACGCTGGGCCACCCAGCGTGGACTGCCGCGAACCGCGGGGCACATCGAGGGTGCGAAGGCGGTGCGCGCCACCGTCGAAACGGCGGCGCGGGCGGACGTCACGACACTCACGCTGTACGCGTTTTCATCTGCCAATTGGGCGCGGCCGCCGGCGGAGATCGCCGCGCTGATGCGTCTGTTCGGCCAGTACCTGTTTACCGAGACGCGCCGCTGTGTGGAGCAATCGATTCGAATCAATGTGATCGGCCGGCGCGACCGTCTCAGCGAAAACCTGCTTCGGTCCATCGAGCAAAGCGAACGATCGAGCGCGGCAGGTTCCGGAATGCTTTTGCGCATAGCCGTCGACTACTCGTCTCAACACAGCATCGTGCAAGCGGCGCGGCGCGCCGGGCCCGATGCGGATCTGACCACTGAGGCCTTTCATCGCCTGCTGCATGAAGTCGATCATTGCGCGTATCCCACAAGCGAGGTCGACCTGCTGATTCGCACCGGAAACGAGCGGCGTCTCAGCGATTTTCTGCTCTGGGAATGCGCGTTTGCGGAGCTGCACTTCAGCGATTGCTTATGGCCGGACTTCGATGACCAGCGTTTTCGATGCGCGCTCGAGGACTACGGCGGCCGACAAAGGCGCTACGGTGGCCTCGCGGCTGATACGCGCTAGAAATCGGCACCTCGTCAAAAGGAGAGTCTATCCATGAGATCATTCGCCAGCTTCGGAATCGGACCCCTCGGATCCATCAGTATTCAACACACCATAGGTTCTGATGATTCGGACCGGCCCGCAGGTATTTCCTCGGACGCATGGATTCGCTTGCAGGACACCGTTGGCATCGTGATTACCTCGCGGCAGACCGGCACCACGCTTCCCCCTCGCGCAACCGGCTACTTCGTAGTCAAACACGATGGGGTGTGGCTAAAATTGGCGGATGATGCCATGCCTGCTTAGGTCGCCCGCTTTCGTTGCCGATTCCCGACGCATACAATTTCCCCCGTGGAATCGACCGACATAGCCGCGCGCATCCGTAATCACCAGCCAGGCCACGCGCTGGCGCGGGACTTTTACACCAACCCTGCCATCTTCGAGCGTGATATGGAGCGCATGCTGCTCCGGCATTGGTTCTGCGCGGGCCACGTCAGCAGCATTCCTCGCCCCGGCGATTACTTGGTGGTCGATCTCGGGCAGGAGTCGGTCATCATCGTTCGAACTTTCACCGGTGAAGTACGCGCCTTGCTGAACGTTTGTCGACACCGCGGTTCTCGCCTCTGTTCCGGGCGATCCGGAAAAGCCCAATCCGCACGTCTGACCTGTCCCTATCACGCATGGACCTATGATCTGGACGGCAATTTGTTGGTTGCCCGCCAGATGCCGGAATCGTTTCGGCGCACCGACATGTCTCTCAAAACACTCTTGGTCCGAGTCATGGAAGGGTTGATCTTTACGACGTTTGCGAAGGATCCGCTCGATCTTGGGAACGCCGCAGACGCGTTGGCGCGATCGGCCGGTGTCCACGGATGGGCAACCGCGAAGGTCGCTCATCGGGAGCTGTATTCAATCAGGGCCAACTGGAAACTCGCTGTTGAAAACTACACGGAGTGCTATCACTGCACGCCCGCTCACCCGGAGTTCGCCAAGCGTCATGTCTACGCGCGCCCGGCGGAACTAAACGAGGAGTTGGAACGTGCGGGGCGCACGCGAGCCGCAGCACTCGGTATCGTAGTACCCGACATCGACCAATACGGATGCGCGGCCGGCCCCGGCCGGGAATCCGTCGCCGTCATGCGCAGCGCCCTCCACGACGGCATCGTCAGCGCCACGGATGATGGCCGATCAGTCGCACGGTTGATGGGCTCGTTTTCGGCCCCTGACGGCAACTCGACCTACTTCGATATTGGCCCCATCAGCGACTTCCTCGCGTATCCGGATCACGGAGTCATTTATCGGTTTATCCCCAGAACCGTGGACCACACGGAGATGGAAGTGATTTGGCTGGTGCATCAGGATGCCGTCGAAGGCGTGGACTACGATGTCGAGCGTCTGACGTGGCTATGGAAAACCACCAGCGCGCAGGACAAGAAGATCGTCGAGATGAATCAGGCCGGGGTGAACTCCCGCTACTTCGAGCCCGGTCCCTATTCGCTGCAGGAGACTTACTCCGCGCGTTTCGTCGATTGGTACCTCAAGGAATTGTCGCCTTGAGCTAATCGCACCGCCGCCGGCGCCAAACCGCCACCGCCAACAGCAGACCGGCGCCGATGACGACAGGAAAATTGCCGAGCCGCGCATAGGGAGTGAGACCCGTCATTGGCTGCACGTCGGCGCGCAGCACGGCCTCTTGAAACTGCGGCAGACGCGCCACGATTTCACCATGCGGCCCGATCGCGGCCGTGATGCCGTCGTTCGCGGCACGCACCAAGTACCGGCCGGCCTCGAGGGCGCGCATGCGGGCAATCTGCAGATGCTGGTGCGGCGCCGTGGAATCGCCATACCAGGCATTGTTGGTGACGTTGATCAAAAGGGTCGCGTCGCGCAACACCTTGAGCTGGTGACTGCCGAAGGCATCCTCGTAACAGATCGTGAGGCCGAGTTTCTGACCTGCGGCACTTCGCATCGGCTGGTTCTCGCTCCCAGGCGCGATGTCGTCATACGGCAGACTCATCAAGCGCAACCAGGAGCGCACGAACGCGGGCACCGGGAAATATTCACCGAATGGAACCAAGTGCCGCTTGTAATACCAGCCGCCACCCGAATCGCTTAAGACCAATATCCCGTTGTAAAACTGCTTGGTTGCGGGCTCATAATTTACGAGCCCAATGGCAAAATCAAC
>PMMB01000341.1 GCA_003165495.1 Gammaproteobacteria bacterium
TGGCACGCTGCGCGGAAGCCCAGAAACCGGCGGGAGCCCGGTAAGCGGTACAATGCTCCAACAGAGTGAGGGGCGCCATGGACAACTCGGACCGCAAGGTCGATTTCGGTTTTGAAAAAGTCGCCTGGGGCGACAAGGCGGGGCGCGTGCGTTCGGTATTCGCGTCGGTAGCCGGTAAATACGATGTCATGAACGATTTGATGTCGTTCGGCGTGCATCGTCTGTGGAAACACTTTGCCCTCTCCCTCACCGGATTGCGGCCGGGCCAGCGCGCGCTGGACGTCGCCGGCGGCACCGGCGATCTCGCCGCAGGAATGCTTCGCCAAGTGGGCAAGTCAGGGCGAGTCGTGTTATCGGACGTGAACCCCGCCATGCTGGAAATCGGGCGCGACCGGCTGCTCGACAAGGGGTGGGTAGGGAATGTCGAGTGCATCGTCGCCGACGCCGAGCACCTACCCTTCGAGGACAACTCCTTCGATTGCGTCACCATCGGCTTCGGGCTGCGCAATGTGACCGACAAAGCCGCCGCGCTCGAGTCGATGCACCGCGTGCTGAAACCCGGCGGCCAATTGCTGGTGCTGGAGTTTTCGACCCCGGTGGCGCCCGGCCTGAAACCGATATATGACGCCTATTCCTTCAAGGTGCTGCCGCTGCTGGGTCGACTGGTGGCCCAGGACGAGGCGAGCTATCGATATTTGGCCGAATCGATTCGCATGCATCCGAATCAAGAAACCCTGCTCGAGATGTTGCGCACCGCCGGCTTCGTCCAGACGCGCTACCACAATCTGACCGGCGGCATAGTCGCTCTGCATCGCGGCTTTAAAATTTGACATGCCAGCGACCGCCGCCTGGCTTGCATCAGTCGAAGCCCTGCTCAATCGATGCATTGACTCATCGGCGCAGGCCGCGGCGCTCGCGCGGCGCCTCCAGGGTACTTGCTTGCAAATCGACATCGATGGAATCACGCGCATTCGAGCGAGCGCGCATCAAGGCCGGCTGGCGCTGCTCGCAGGCGATGATTCCGTGGCGGATGCGGCCATTTCAGGATCGCTGCCGGCGCTTCTGCAATTGCTCAAGGGCGGGGCGAATCGGGAAGGCGGCAAGCCCGCGGCGCAGATTCGCGGCGATGCAGAGATCGCGAACCGGTATCGCGAGCTATTCGTGCTGGCGCGGCCGGATCCGGAGGAAGAGCTATCTCGATGGATAGGTGATTTTCCGGCACGGCGCCTGTCGCAATTGGCGGAGCGCGCGATCGATCTCGCACGCCACGTCCGCCGCACGGCCGGCGAAAACATCGCCGAATATCTGCAAGAGGAGGGCCGGGACCTCGTGAACAAGACGGAGCTCGAAGAGTTTCTGCGCGGCGTCGATGAGTTGCGGGAGACAGCCGATCGAATCGAGACGCGACTCGGGCTTCTCGAGGCGCGCCTGAACGGTGCCGCCTGATGCGTCTGCGAGTACTCGTCCGGCTGCTGCAAATTCAACGTGCTCTGGTCAGACATGGACTCGATGATTTCGTGCGCGCGACGCATTTGTATCGGCCGTTTCGCTTTCTCGTCTATCTGTCGCCGTGGACCTGGTTTCAACGCAGCATCGGCGTCACCCGCGGCGAGCGGCTGCGCCTGGCGCTCGAGGAGCTGGGGCCGATCTTCGTCAAATTCGGCCAGGCGCTGTCGACGCGGCGCGATCTGCTGCCGGCCGACCTTGCCGATGAGCTGGCTAAACTCCAGGACCGCGTCCCGCCGTTTGACAGCGCGATCGCCATCGCGTCGATCGAAAAAGCGTTTGGGCTCGCGCTCGCCGATATATTCGGCAGCTTCGAAGCGGCGCCGCTCGCTGCGGCCTCGATTGCTCAGGTCCACACGGCCACGCTCAAGAGCGGCCGCGAGGTCGTAGTCAAGATATTGCGGCCCGGGATGCGCGAGATCATCGATCTCGACCTCGAAGTACTGCACTACCTGGCCGAGTTGGCCAACGAGTATTGGGCGGACGCGCGCCGTCTGCGTCCCGTCGAACTCGTGCGCGAATACCGCAAGACCATTCTCGATGAGCTGGATCTGCTGCGCGAAGCCGGCAATGCCGCGCAGCTGAAGCGCAATTTTGCCGGCTCGCCATTGCTGTACGTGCCCGAGGTCTTCTGGGACTACTGCCGGGTCAACGTCATGGTCATGGAGAGAATTCACGGCGTCATCGTCAACAATCTCGAGGAATTGCGCGCGCGCGGCACGAACATAGCGAAGCTGGCGGAAAACGGCGTGGAGATTTTTTTTACGCAGGTGTTCCGCGACAATTTTTTCCACGCCGACATGCACCCGGGCAATATCTTCGTGCAAATCGACGATCCACAGAACCCGCGCTATGCGGCGGTGGATTTCGGTATCGTCGGCACCTTGCAGGCACGCGACCAACATTATTTGGCCGAGAATTTCATGGCTTTCTTCGACCGGGACTATGCCCGGGTCGCGGCCTTGCACGTGGAATCGGGTTGGGTGCCGCCGGGTACGCGGGTCGATGAACTCGAGTCCGCCGTGCGCACTGTCTGCGAACCGATTTTCAACAAGCCGCTGAAGGATATTTCCTTCGCGCAAGTGCTGTTGCGGCTGTTCGAAACCGCGCGCCGCTTCGATATGCAGGTACAGCCGCAGTTGATCCTGCTGCAAAAGACGCTGTTCAACATCGAAGGCCTGGGCAGGCAATTGTACCCGGAGCTCGACCTTTGGCAGACCGCGCAGCCGTACTTGCGCAAGTGGATGCGTATGAGATCCGGCCCGCGCGCGATGTTGCGGCGAATTCGCGCCCGTTGGCCCGACACGTTGCTGGCACTGCAGCAGACACCGCAATTGTTCCGTGATGCGGTGCGCGACGCGGCGCAGGGAGACGTGCGGCTGCAAGCACAGGACCGGGTCGCTGCGCAGTTGCATGATGACATCCGGCGCAGCGGCTCCCGCCGTGATGCGGCCATCGCGGCGACGGTGCTCTGGCTGTCCGGATTGATATGGCTGGCGTTTTCGACGCGAATTCCCTGGCTCGGGTGGTCGCAGATGGCGGCGGCGATCGCGCTCTTCGTTTGGTCCCGATCCATCAGGTCGCGCGGCGCATGAGAATCCCGGTTGAAGGTTCGACCAGCTACCGAGGCCGCAACGCGCGACCGAATTGGCCGATTCTCGCGGCCTTCATCGCCTCCGCCTTGGCTGCAGGCGCGCTCGGCGCCCTGTTTTCGCCGGCCGTATCGGCGAGCGCCAGACATTGGTATGCGCTGCTCGCAAAACCTCATTGGGCGCCGCCGGATAGCTGGTTTGCACCGGTGTGGACCGTGCTCTACCTGGTGATGGGCAGTTCCGCGTGGCTCATTTGGCGCGAGCGCTATCATCGCGGGCGCAATTCGGCGCTGGCGGCTTATGCGATTCAGCTCATGCTCAATGCCGCGTGGGCGCCCCTGTTCTTCGGCGCCAAGAATATCGGCGCGGGATTGTTCATCATCGTTGCGCTGTGGCTGTCGATCGTATGGACGGTGCGCGAGTTTGCCTCCGTCAAGCCGGCGGCGGCGTGGCTCTTGGCGCCTTACCTGATCTGGGTCAGCTTCGCGAGTGCGCTGAATCTCGCGTTCTGGAAACTCAATCAGTGATCCTGCCGCGCCGGCGCACGCTGTAGGCGTAGTATTACGCGCGCATACGCCGCGATCTGATCGCGGTACGACCGCGGTTCCATCATCCTACTCTGCCTATTCGAGAGCAACTTGAGCATCCTCTGCGTCACCCATCGAACGGAGTATCGCTATCGCCAGCCGGTCATCCTCGGTCCCCACCGGCTGATGTGCCGACCCCGGGACAGCCATGATCTGCGCCTTCTCGACACCGGCATCAAGATAACGCCGCAGCCTGCCGCTCTGCGCTGGATGCACGATGTGTACGGCAACTCGATCGCGATCGCGACATTTTCCGAAGCCGCATCGGAGCTCGCGTTCGAGTCCAACTTCCGAGCGGAGCACTTCCCGCTGCCCGAGCGCACGCTCGTCATCGACGACTACGCCGCGACTCTGCCCATGAGTTACTCCGCGTCGGAGGACGTGGACTTGGGATCGTCGAAGGCCAGACACTATCCGGACGCGGAGCACAAACTCGATGCCTGGGTGAAGTCGCTGCTGGAGCGCACACCGGGGTCAAAGACGCTGGACGTGCTAATGGCCATGATCAATGCCATCAAGTCGGAGTTCGCGTACAAGCGGCGCGAAGAGGTCGGCGTTCAAACGCCGGTTGAAACGCTCGAGCTCAAGAGCGGCAGCTGCCGGGATTTCGCCGTGTTCATGATGGATGCGGTGCGCTTCCTCGGGTTGGCGGCCCAGTTCGTGTCCGGGTATCTCTATGACGAAGCGCTGATCGATGCCGGCGGCGGACTGGTGGGAGGCGGCGCCACGCACGCCTGGATTCAAGTGTACCTGCCGGGGGTTGGTTGGGTCGAATTCGACCCAAC
>PMMB01000365.1 GCA_003165495.1 Gammaproteobacteria bacterium
GCCATAACGTGCAAGGCTACGCGTAAGCAATTGGATTTTCGAGCGATTGGGCCCGGATTCGGCCATAAACGTGAGGTCCGTCAACCCCTTATAGGAATTTTTCGAGCGACAGGCGCAGTTCGTCCATGCTCTGCGCGCGCTTGGCCTTGTCCAAGGACATACATTTCATGACCAAGTTATTCAATTCCAACGGTAATTCCTTGTTGATATCGATGGGCGGACGCGCCTTCCCCTGCACGTGTTGGTACATGACCGACATATGATCGCCGCGCGAGTAGGGCGGTATGCCGCTGAACATCTCGTACAGAATGACGCCCAAACTATAGATATCGGCCCGTTCGTCCACCTTCTTTCCCAGAATCTGCTCCGGCGCCATGTACTTGGGAGACCCAATGACATATCCGGTCTTGGTCAACTGGGTATCGCCCTGGGTCTGTGCCGCCGCAACACCGAAGTCCACGATCTTGAGCAGACCGTCGTTGTCGATCAAGATGTTCGCCGGCTTTAAATCCCGATGCACGATGCCGGCCTGGTGCGCGACCGCCATGCCGGTCGCGATGTCGATGCCGAATTTGACCGCCCGCTTGAGCAACACGGGCTTTTCGTTGACGATCTCGCCGCCCAGAGTATGCGACGGGAAATACTCCATCGAGATGGCGTAGTTGCCCTTGATGTACAAGAAATCGTAGATACGAATGACGTTTTTGTGCGTTATCTTGCGGCTGTAGCGCAGCTCATGCACGAAACGCTTCATCATCTCTTCGTCCGCGGACACGTTGGCGTTCAAGAATTTCAGGATCAGCCGCTCCTCGACCACGGTGTCTTCCATCAGCAATACCGTGCCGAATGCGCCCTTGCCGATCTTTTCGATGAACTTGTAGCGACCCTCGATGATGTCGCCGGACTTCAATGTTGCGATATCCAGTTTGGCGGCCTGAATCTCCTGTTCCTGCACGACCTTGGCGAGATCCGCATTGTCGATGAGCAGCGTCTTGGCCGGCTCCTGCATTCTTTCGGCGCGTTGATTGGCGGCGATTTGCTGGGACGAAAACCGGTTGTCCAGTTCCGTCATGGCGCGGGCCACGGCTTGACTTATGGTTGAGTCGGTGGGGCTCGAGACCGCCTGCAGCCGCACCCGGATCGTGTCGGCGCGCCGTTCGTCCGCGAGCTTGGCGAGCGCCGCGATCGCCTCGGTCTGGATCTCCTTTTCCGGCCGTTGCAGCATGGGCAACAAGGGCTCGATGCATTTTTGATCGCCGATCTTGCCGATGGCGCGAATAACGGTCGGTAAGGACTTCGGCTCGCCTGCCGCCAACATTTCGATGAAGCGCGGCAAGGCTTTGGTGCTGCCGATCTCGGCGAGCGCATCCACGGCGCGTTCGCTCACCCACCAATCGGGGTCCTTGGTGGCTTCGATCAATTGCGCCACCGCGCGTTCGTCCTTGGTCTGATTGAGAATTTCGATGGCCGCGCGCCGAATATCCTGATTGTCGTCTTTGACGAGAGTGAGCACGGCATCGACGACGCGCGGGCCGCCGATTTTGCCAAGCGCGTCCGCTGCCCGCGTGCGTACCCACCAATCGCTGTCGGCGATCACTTCCAGCAGGTACTTGACCGACTTCGACGTGCCGACCACGTTCAACACCTCGACGGCCGCGCGCCGGGCGTATTCGTTCTCGTCCTTGAGCACGTCGACCAGGTACTTGATCGTTTCGGGATGATTGGCATGGACGACGACGTCGACGGCTTTGTTCTGCACCTCGATTTCCGGATCGCGCAGCATGCCGCAAAGAATGGCCATGTCGAACGGCCCGTCCATTCGGGAGAGTGCCGTGAGAGCGGCGGAGCGAATGAATTTGCTGTTGTCCTTGAGCTGCTTCTGCACGGCATGCTGTACTTTGGGCGTATTGAAGCGTGCCAGCACATTGATGATATGCAGCCGGGCGACCGGGTCTTTGCCCTCGATCCTGGCGATCAAATCGTCGATCGAAGACTCGTCGGCGATCTCACCGATGATCTTGAACAATCCGGTTCTTTCGTTGGGCTCCTGAGCATATGCGGCGTTCAAGAGTTCGCGCACCGTGAAGCGGGTCTTTTGTGCGGTTATCACATCGAGAATGGCCTGTTTGGGCATGTCCGGTTTGCTCAAGGCATCGAGAAGCGCGCTCGTGGGGTAATTCTTGCTCGATGACAGCGCCCATGCGATCCCAGACATTGCCCGGCCGTTGGCCTGCGCCAGGGTCTTTAACAATTGCGGCAGCGATTTGGCGTCGATTAGGCGCGACAGCGCCTCGACGTACGCCAGGGTCTCGCGCTTTTCTGACGTCGCGAGGGCCGCGACGATGGGCTCGATGGCGTTCGGCCCGAGTGCGACCAGTTTTTCCAAGGCCTTTTGCGCTAGGGGGCTGCCTGGGTTGCCGCTGGATCTAACCTCGGCGATGAGCCGATCGGCACGATAGTTGACGAATAAACTCATTCGGTGCCTTTTTTGCACATCCTTCGGGAGCCGTCGATTCTCACCGTAGACGTTGGGGCCCACCTCGGTCGTGATTCTCGACTTGCGATTATGCCACACCGCACGCTCTTGTCCGCCTGCGGTACAATTGGCAGCTTATATGAATCAATCTGCCGCCGCGGTTGACGCAATTCGCGAAAAATTAAACGCATATACGGACCCCTATCTGGGCCAGACTCTGGCGGACGTGAAGGCTGTGGCGTCCGTCGTGTGGGCGAGCGGAGTGGTGAGCGTAGAGCTGGTACTGGGCTTTCCCTGCGCGGATTATGTTGCGGAACTCAAGGCCGCACTGCAGGACCACCTTCAGCCGCTTCTGGGGCAGGCCCGATTGGAGCTGAAGCTACGGGCGCAAATCACGGCGCATGCGGTACAGCGCAC
>PMMB01000045.1 GCA_003165495.1 Gammaproteobacteria bacterium
TCGCTCTATGTCATGACTCCCGAATTCGGCGCGGCCTCGCAGTTGGAGAAAATCGACATGCTCGATTTTGCCGACTTCGTCGCCATCAACAAATTCGACCGCAAGGGTTCTGAGGACGCGCTGCGCGACGTACGCAAGCAATACCAGCGCAACCATGAGTGGTTTGCTCAAAGCCCGGACAGCATGCCGGTCTACGGCACCATGGCCTCGCGCTTCAACGACGACGGCGTCACCGCGCTNNGTCGCGGTGAAAGCCTCCTCGCGCGGCCGCGCCATCGTGCCGCCCGAGCGCGTGCGCTACCTGGCGGAGATTGCCGAAGCGCTGCGTGAGTTCCACCGCTTCAGTGGGCGCCAGTCGCGAATCGCGAGCGAGCGCCAGTCGCTGCGTACTTCCCAGATGTTGTTCGCGACGGCAGGCTTACCCCAAGCGGGCTTCGACGAGTTGATTGCAGCCAAAAACGCCGAGCTCAATCCGGCCGCAGCAAAGCTGCTGGAGCAATGGCCGAAGACTCAGGAGCTGTACGCGCAGCCGGAGTACGTCGTGAAGATTCGCGACCAGGAGATTCGCACCAAACTCACGCACCAGTCGCTCTCGGGCACCGAGATCCGCAAGGTGTCGCTGCCGCGCTTCGAGGACGATGGCGAGATCTTGCGTTTCCTGCTCAAGGAAAACGTCCCGGGTTCCTATCCCTACACGGCCGGCGTGTTCGCCTTCAAGCGCGAAGGCGAAGACCCGACGCGCATGTTCGCCGGCGAGGGCGATGCCTTCCGCACCAATCAGCGTTTCAAACGGGTGTCCGAGGGCATGCCGGCACACCGCCTGTCGACCGCCTTCGATTCGGTGACGCTCTACGGGTGGGATCCGGACCTGCGCCCTGACATCTACGGCAAGGTGGGCAATTCCGGTGTTTCGATCGCGACGCTGGATGACATGAAGGTGCTGTACTCGGGCTTCAACCTGTGCGCGCCGACGACGTCGGTGTCGATGACCATCAACGGGCCGGCGCCGATGATCCTGGCCATGTTCATGAATACCGCCATCGACGGCCAAGTGGAGAAGTTCCAGCAGCAGAACGGCCGCGATCCGACCGCCGACGAACACCAGAAGATCAAGGCTTGGACGTTGTCCACGGTTCGCGGCACGGTGCAGGCGGACATTTTGAAGGAAGACCAGGGCCAGAACACCTGTATTTTCTCCACCGAGTTCGCACTCAAAATGATGGGCGACATGCAGGAATATTTCGTGCACCACCAGGTGCAGAACTTCTACTCGGTCTCGATTTCCGGCTATCACATCGCCGAGGCCGGCGCGAATCCCATCTCGCAGCTCGCGTTCACGCTCGCCAACGGCTTCACCTACGTCGAGTCGTACCTGGCGCGCGGCATGCACATCGATGACTTCGCCCAGAACTTGTCGTTCTTCTTCTCCAACGGCATGGATCCGGAATATTCGGTGATCGGCCGCGTCGCGCGCCGCATTTGGGCCGTGGCAATGAAGAACAAATACGGCGCCGGCGAGCGCAGCCAGAAGCTCAAGTACCATGTGCAGACTTCCGGCCGTTCATTGCACGCGCAAGAGATGGCGTTCAACGATATACGCACCACGCTGCAGGCGCTGTGCGCCATCTACGACAATTGCAATAGCCTGCACACCAACGCCTATGACGAGGCGGTCACCACGCCCACCGAGGAGAGCGTGCGCCGCGCCATGGCGATTCAGCTGATCATCAATCGCGAATGGGGCTTGGCCAAGAACGAGAACCCCAGCCAGGGCAGCTTCATCATCGACGAACTGACGGACTTGGTCGAGGAAGCGGTGCTCAAGGAATTCGACGCTATCGCCGACCGCGGCGGTGTGCTCGGCGCCATGGAAACCGGCTATCAGCGCGGCAAAATACAAGAAGAATCGCTGTTCTACGAGCGCCAGAAACACGACGGGTCCTATCCCATCATCGGCGTCAACACGTTCCTCAATCCGCATAGCGGGGCCGCTCCGGAGACGATCGAGTTGGCGCGCTCCACTGATGCGGAGAAGCAATCGCAGCTCAAACGTCTCAAGTCGTTCCAGCAATTAAACGCCGAGCGCGCACCGCAGCTGCTCGAACGGCTGCGGCGTACGGTCATCGAGGACGGCAATACCTTTGAAATATTGATGGAAGCCGTGCGCGGCTGTTCGCTCGGTCAGATCACGCACACCCTGTACGATGTCGGCGGGCGCTACCGCCGCAATATGTAGGTTGGATATGCACGAATATCAGGCGCCGTTGGCCGACATGAAGTTCGTGCTGCGTGAGTTGGTGGATTTGGAGCTGCTGGCGCAGCTGCCGGGCTTCAGCGATATGACATTGGATGTGGCAGACGCGGTGCTGGAGGAAGCCGCCAAATTCGCAGGCCAGGTGCTCTCCCCGCTCAACCGTAGCGGCGATCTGGAGGGTGCACGCTGGCAGGAGGGCCAGGTGCTGACCGCCGGCGGTTGGAAACAGGCCTACACGCGATTTACCGCCGACGGCTGGGGCGCGCTGTCGTGTCCGGCGCAATTCGGCGGTCAGAATTTGCCGCGGGTCTTGTCGGCGCTGATCGAGGAGATGTGGAACGGTGCCAACGTGGCCTTTGCACTGTGCCCGATGCTCACAAGGGGCGCCATTGATGCGATCGAGCTGTGCGGGTCGGAGGCGCTCAAGGAGCGGTATCTTTCGAAAATGGTCAGCGGGGAGTGGACTGGAACCATGAATCTCACCGAGCCGCAGGCCGGCTCCGACCTGTCTGCCGTGCGCACGCAAGCCGTACCCACCGGCGATGGCCGCTACCGGATAAAGGGCCAGAAGATCTTCATCACCTACGGCGACCACGACCTGGCCGGCAACATCGTTCATATGGTGCTGGCGCGCGTATCCGGAGCACCGGAAGGCGTCAAAGGCATGTCGTTATTCGTGGTGCCGAAGTTCCTGGTCAATGCCGATGGTTCTCCGGGAGCGCGCAACGATGTTCACTGCCTATCCATCGAACACAAGCTCGGCATCCACGCCAGCCCCACTTGCGTGCTGGCCTATGGAGAAAACGGCGGCGCCCTCGCGGAACTCATCGGCGAGGAGAACCGCGGTCTGGAATATATGTTCATCATGATGAACGCCGCCCGGTATTCGGTGGGCGTCGAAGGAGTGGGCATTTCGGAACGCGCCTACCAAACGGCGCTGGCCTATGCGCGCGAGCGAATCCAGAGCACCGAGGCCGGCGTGCGCGGCGGCGCTCGCGTGCCCATCGTCCGCCATCCTGACGTGCGCCGCATGCTGCTGCTCATGAAGTCGCAGACTGAAGCCATGCGGGCGCTTAGCATAGTCGTCGCGGTCTCGCTGGATGCGGCGCGCCTGCACCCTTGCGCAGAAGAGCGTGACCGCCATCAGGCCGTCGCCGATGTGATGATTCCCGTGATCAAGGGTTGGTGTACCGAAAATTCGGTCGACATCGCCTCGTTAGGGGTGCAGGTGCACGGTGGCGTAGGTTTCGTCGAGGAAACGGGTGCCGCACAGTACCTGCGCGATGCGCGCATCACGCCGATCTATGAGGGCACCACCGGCATTCAGGCCAACGATCTGATCGGGCGCAAGCTCGCCCGCGACGGCGGTCGCGCGGCGCAGGCCATCATCGTCCAGATGCGGGCCCTGGGCCGGGACCTCAACGCCGAGCCGAATCTGCCGGCTCTCGCGCCGGCGTTCTTGGCCGCGGTTGACGCGTTGGAGCGAGCGATTGCCTACGTGGTGGAGAACTACGCCACGGATATCGCCGCGGTGTCGGTCGGCGCCGTGCCCATGCTCAAACTGTTCGGAATCGTGGCCGGCGGCTGGCAACTGCTGCGTTCGGCGCTGATCTCGCGGCAGCGGCTCGCGCAAGCGAAGGGGAATGGTGCCGATGCCGGCTTCTATGAAGCAAAGATCATGACGGCGCGGTTCTATGCGGATCACGTGCTGTCACAGGCTTCGGGGCTGGCGCACAGCATCGTGCACGGCGCGGCAGGCGCGCTGGCTCAGGGTGTGCTTTAAGCAGCCGCATGGACGGTCGATATCCGCGCCGCATCATTTGCCTGACCGAAGAGCCCACGGAGGTTCTTTACGCGCTGGGGCAGGAGGACCGGATCGTGGGCATCTCAGGCTTCACCGTGCGCCCCGCGCGAGCGCGCCGCGAAAAGCCCCGGGTCTCGGCGTTCATCAGCGCCAAGGTCGATCGCATTCTTGAGCTAAAGCCGGATTTCGTGGTCGGCTTCTCCGATATCCAGGCCGATATCGCGCAGGTGCTGATCAAGAACGGAATCGAAGTCTGGATCAGCAATCATCGCTCGGTCGATGGGATCTTGGGTTATGTGCGCCGGCTCGGCGCATTGGTCGGCGCCGCAACCCAAGCTGAGCGCTACGCGCTCGAACTCGAAGCACATGTCGAGCGCGTGCGGCAAGCAGCCGCTCTATTGCGCCGCCGTCCGCGCGTCTACTTTGAAGAATGGGACGAGCCGCTCATCACCGGCATTCGTTGGGTCAGCGAGCTCATCGGCATCGCCGGCGGCGATGATGTGTTCCCCGAGCGTGCGCTCTGCGCTTTGGCCAAGGATCGCATCCTGGGCGATGCCGGCGAGGTGGTACGCCGTGCCCCGGATGTCATACTCGGCTCCTGGTGCGGCAAGCGCTTCCGTCCGGAGCAGGTGGCATCCCGGCTCGGCTGGGATGCGGTGCCCGCGGTGCGCGACGGGGAGTTGCACGAGATCAAATCGCCTCTCATCCTGCAGCCGGGTCCGGCGGCACTGACCGACGGGCTCGATGCAATTCACCGGGTATTGCGGCAATGGTCAACGCACCGCTGATCGACACCACGGTGCCTTCGCCCTGCGTCGACATCTGTCGGCTGGATGCGCAGGGCTTGTGCGTCGGTTGCCGCCGCACTCTCGGCGAAATTGCCGAATGGCCGCGCGCCGGCGAGGCGCGGCGGCGCGAAATTCTGCGCGATCTTAAGCTGCGGACAGCGCGCTAATCCGCCGCCTGCTTCATTTGCCACGCCTGATCGATGAGGTAGGCGTGCACGGCTTGTGCGTCGGCCGGGGACAGCACGTCGTCAAAGCGGGCCATTCCCTTGATGCTGTAAGCACCGCCGAGCACGATGGAATTGAAGAGCGCATGCGTGGCCGGAGCCAACCGTCGAAGGTCCGGAAGATTGCCGCGACCCATGACATGACACCGGGAGCAGAAGCGATTGTAAAGCACCTCGCCGGCAGCGATTTGTGCGGTGTCGGCGGGCCGCGCCGGCGGCTCAGGAAGCGGCGGGTCCGTGCGCAACGCCGGCAGCGGCGGCGGCGGTCCGCC
>PMMB01000206.1:0-329 GCA_003165495.1 Gammaproteobacteria bacterium
TCATGAAGTACGAATTGAATGCGTTGTCCGAGCAGCGTGCTGCCGATGAATAATCAAAAGAATATTGGGCGTTGAATGTTGCGATTTCTGTTGAATTAAAATTTGTCGACAATGAATTAAGGGGTGGACATATGACTAGGGAAAACTGTGTCAAGCAAGCGCTCGCGGCTCTGGGATGTTGTACGGCGATGACCGGCGCGGTGTGGGCCGAGCTCGCGCCATCAAACCAGGATCTGCAAGAGATTGTCGTCACCGCGGAAAAACGCGAGTCCACTGTGCAAAAAACGCCGATCAGCATGACCGCGATCAGCGGATCGGATCTCCAGGCC
>PMMB01000206.1:342-14422 GCA_003165495.1 Gammaproteobacteria bacterium
GAATTCGAGATGCGCGGCCTCACCTCCACCGGTGGTGAGTCGCCGACCGTGGGATTCTACCTCGACGATGCGGTCCTGACGCCCGCCGCCATGGCGCAGAACGGCAAGACCGTGATCGACCCAAGCCTTTTTGATCTTAACCGCGTCGAGGTGTTGCGAGGACCGCAGGGTACCTTGTACGGCGCGGGCTCGATGGGCGGCACGATCAAACTCGTGACCAACCAACCGGACCCGCACGCCTTTGGTGCTAACGTCGAGGTCATCGGCTCCGACACGACCGGGAGCGGTGGCTTCAACC
Organism: Gammaproteobacteria bacterium; assembly: GCA_003165495.1. Lineage (GTDB taxonomy): Bacteria > Pseudomonadota > Gammaproteobacteria > Steroidobacterales > Steroidobacteraceae > Bog-1198. The sequence continues at coordinate 641 of PMMB01000206.1, forward strand.
ACACCGAGAACGTGATGCTGAACATACCGCTGATGCAGGATGTCGTCGCCCTGCGCCTGGTTGGAACGGACAAATACATCGATGGCTGGATCGATCGCAAGGTGTTGAGTCCGTTCCCAGTCGAGGTCAACAACAGCACGGCGCGCGGGGATGTTGCCAACGCGCCGGTGACGCAGGACTTCCGCCACTCCAACTGGGAACAGCTGCAGGCAGGACGCGCCTCGCTGCTGATTCAGCCCACCGACCGCCTGAGCATCACGGCCGGCTTCATGCATCAGGCTCTCACCCAGGGTGGCCCGAATACCATCGACAGCCCGCCGCTGAACGAAGTGCATTACCAGCCGTTCGACGTGGCGGAGCCCTTCCAGGACAAGTTCGACCTGTATACGCTGACGGGCAAATATAATTTTGATTCGTTCCAGCTGGTGTCCGCGACGGCCTACTGGGATCGCCAGCAAAACCAGACTCAGGACATCTCCGAGGCGATGCAGGACTACATCGGCGGCTTTTTTGGGCCTCCGGCCAGCTGGCCATTTTCGAGTACCGGAACGGTGACGGAGGCCGGCAACACGTGGTTCGGACTCGGCGCCGCATCGATCACCGAGGACGACTACACCCGTCAGTTCAGCGAGGAGCTGCGGCTTGCCTCGACCGGCAATGACCCATTGCAGTGGCTGATCGGCGGCTACTACAGCAGCTTCGGCGCAACATCGCACGTCTACTCTTTTTATCCTGTCGCCGCCGACGGCTTCGACGCGGATTTCGGCACCACCAACTTGGCCGACAACCACCGCAAGGTTGACATCGACCAGTACGCGGTGTTCGGCGAGGTGTCCTACCTGTTGCCGAACCACTTCAAAGCGAGTCTCGGCGCGCGGTATTACCAGTACCACAGCAATTCGGTGACGAGCGTCAGCGGCGTCTCCGCCAATGGCACGAGCAACCCGCTGTTCGGTCTTGCCCAGAACTCGGGCGTGACTCCCAAGCTGGACCTTGCCTACATCCCGGACGACAACACGACGGTCTACGCCACCATGTCTAAGGGCTTCCGTCCGGGCGGCCCCAACTCGCCGATCCCCGTTCCGCCCTGCGGGTCGGCCGCCCCCACCCAGTTCGGTCCGGACAGCGTGTGGAACTACGAATTGGGTGAGAAACTTCGTTTCCTCAATTCGCGTGTCTCGATCAACGGAGACATCTATTACGAAGACTGGACGAACGTGCAGCAGGAAGTCGCTCCCAGCTGCGGCTTCAAGTTCACGGCCAACGCGGGCAAAGCGACGGTCTACGGCGCCGAGCTCGAGGTCGCCGTGGTGCTGGTGCCAGGCTTCGTACTGGCGCAGAACGTCGGCTATACGCATGCCACGAATTCGACGACTCTTCCGGCCGCCGGCGTTGTGGCGGGACAGCGCCTCCTGGATGTGCCGGAGGTCACCGCCAACACGAGCCTGAGTTACAAGCAGCCGCTCGCGGATGACAAGAATCTAGTCGCGCGCCTGACCAACAGCTACGTCGATTCGATCCAGGACATCACGTTCACGCGCAATACGCTGCCGNNCGTACGATCTCGTTGGATTCCGGCTGGGGGTCGAGACGGTCCGCTGGTCCGCATTCTTGTTCGCGGACAACCTCACGAACAAGATGGCGTTACTGAGCGACACGGGCGCTCTGTCGGCGAACATCTCGATTTTGAACCGGGTCGCCACGAACCAGCCTCGAACGTTTGGAGCCGATTTGAACTTCAAGTTCTAAAGCCGCGGCATGGCTGCGTATCCCAGTCGTCCCTACGCGTGGACCGTCGTTGCAATATTGATTGCGACGGCGGTCTTGTCGTACACCGATCGCCAAGTGTTGAGCCTTCTGGTCGATCCGATCCGCAGCGATATGGGTATCAGCGATACTCAGATCAGCCTGCTCTTGGGCACGGCGTTCGCCGTCATCTATGGAATCGCCGGCATCCCGCTGGGCTATTTGGCCGATCGCATCTCGCGGCGCAATCTCATCTTCGCCGGCGTAACTGTCTGGAGTCTGGGCACCATCGCTTGCGGTTTTTCGCACAACTTCCGTGAGATTTTCGCTAGCCGTATTGTCGTCGGGTTGGGCGAGGCAGCACTTTCTCCGGCCGCCATATCGCTGATCAGCGATTATTTTCCACCGTCAAGGCGCGGTACCGCCGTCGGGTTTTTTCTCAGCGGCATTGCGATGGGTAGCGGTGCGGCTATTCTCATCGGCGGCGGCGTTCTGCACGGCATAGAGTTGGGCGCTCTTGCCGCTACCCCCTTGGCCACGTACGCACCGTGGCGGATGGTATTGCTAGTGATCGGGGGGCCCGGGCTGCTGTGGGCTCTGGCAATTCTGCTCATTCGCGAACCCGTTCGGCATGGAGCGGAAGCCGCGTCGATCTCCGTTGGCGCAGCGGACGGCAGTGCCTGGCGGGCTACCCCGTGGGCTCGAGTAGTGCCGATCTATATAGTGTTGGCGGCGGCCTCATTCGTCGACAATGCAGTGGGCGCATGGGCGCCGACGCTGCTCATTAGGGAATTCAGCAGAAACCCGGCACAGGTCGGTGTCGAGTTGGGTTTGCTTTTGACGGTGGGCTTCGGCGGGGGCGTGCTCATCGGCGGCGCGCTGGCCGACCGCGCTGGGGCACGCGGCGGATGGCCACGCAAGCTGCGCGTATGCTTGTATTCCGGTCTCTTGATTTTGCCGGTCTCGCTATTGATGAACTTGCCGATTTTTAGCTTCGTGCTGGCCGGCGTGCCGTTGTACTTCGCTCTGTCGGGCATCGTGACCGCGGTAGGTTTTTCTGCGATTCTCGATGTCGTGCCGAATCGATCGCGGGGCCTTGCAATGTCCATGAGCTTCTTTTTGAACGTGGCGCTTGGTGCGGGACTTGGTCCGACCGCGGTGGCTGTTGCTGGCGCGCACGTATTCGCCGCGAAGGCGGGGCTGGGACCGCCGATCGTCTTGACCGTGGCGGTGGGCTATCTCATTGCCCTTGCTGCACTCTGGGCGGCGCTGTCCATTTTCCGGGCACGCGGCGCCGTTACGACATAACGAGGTACGAATGAGCAGCAAGGCAGAAGCATTCGAGCAATGGATTCGAACCTCCTTTGTTCAGATGAATACCGAACTGGAGAATTTATACTTCGCGAAAGGGGACCGCGCGCAAGTGATCGGCTGTGGAGATCCGATCAAGGCGTCACTGCGCGATGAAGGTCACACGTACGTCGTGGCGTTGCTCGCGGAGGGCAACACCGGAGAGGGATTTGACAGTGCCTATGGCGTCCTAGGCAGCGTAGGTCTGTATCTCGCTGCGTTGCGGCGGCACGAGCTCACCAATCCGGCGCGGGAAGAACGGTCGCCTTTCCCCGAAGCTTCATCGCTTGCGCTGCACGTTGGTGCATCTCTCGGCATGGCGCCGAGATTTTCGACCGGGCATCTAGCGACGCACAACAGAGCGCGCGCCGGCGTTCGCAAGAGCTTTACGTCGCTCCGGGATGAATTCCTATTCATCGATGAGAATACGCGCGGGATTCTATCGCTGCAGCGCGCGGCGGATGCACTCACGAGCATCGTGCATCTCGGGGTTTCCAGTCCCGTGGCGGACGTCATGTTTGACGCGGCGAAACAAGCGCTTCGCGACGTCATGCGATTCAACGACCGGCTGATAGAACAGCTCGATGTCGAGCGGTTTTTCTATTCGGTGCGGCCGTATTACAAACCGTACCGCGTCGGTCGCCAGGAGTATCGCGGCGCAAACGCCGGGGATTTTTCCGGCATCAACGAAATCGACCTGTTATTGGGCCTGTGCCGAGCCAACGACCCTTACTATGCACAGCTGCTGGTCGACAAAATGCTGTTCATGTTGCCATCGGATCAGGCGCGACTGCGCGACTGTATGACGCGCACCAGCCTGCTGGATGAGCTGCTGGCGCTTGTCGATAGATATGGACATGCGGATTGGTTTCAGCAGAACGCCCGGGCGTACCTTGAGATCTGCGATCTGTTCGGGCAGGCGGCCGCACAGCACCACAACGGTTTGGTCAGGCGGTTCATCGAGGGACCCGCTGCAAACCTCAACGAGCATAGCCTGGAGGGGATTACCGCCAGCGGGCCACCGTTGCCGGTCCTGTTACGTTCGCTCGAAGTGCTGCGTGACTTGCGCCTCGCGGCCGATCGTCGCGACATCACCACGCGGCATGATGACCTGGCCAGGCTTCGCCTTGCTGTAAAGCCCGCCCGCTAAGCACGTCGCCAAAAAATGGGGTGCCATGTTCTCACTGATGGTCCCGCGGAATCGGTTCCTCCCAAGTCTTGGTCCGAATGATCACGCCGTCCCGCAGCAAGGTGCGCGTGTACTTGTAAAAGAACGTCTGTGCATCGCTCGATACGTCGAGGCGGCCGCGCCAGGTGAGCACGTGATCCTTCACGGCCTGGATGTACTCGGAATCTCCCTGCACGCGCGCGCCGTCAGGATGCGCATCGTCGATGTCATAGGTGAGTTTTTCCGAGTGATCGAATCTACCCCAGGGATAGGACACCGCGGTCGAGCCTTTCCAGATCACCGTGCTGCGTTGCTTGGCTTCATCGCGCAGCACCGTCCATTCGCCGGGCCACGCGGCGCCACCGCCGCCGATGCCTTTGATTCCCGGGGGTTCCTCCACCGGTTCCGGCGCCGCGAACGCGGGTGCCGCCGGTCCGTGCACGGGTACGCGCGGCAGGATCACACGCGACGCAGTGTCGCCACCCAACATCACCGAGGTCGTCATGGGGCACGGCGTAGGCCAATTCATGGGCCAAATCGCGTTGGATATGGCAATGCGGATGCGATGACCTTGCGGAAATACCCACGACGCAAGATGCAAGTCCAATGAGAGCGGATAAGTCTTGCCGGGCACCAAGTCTTCCGGCTGCGCCATCGAATCGCGTTGCGCGCCATTGACGCCGGCGCCGGTGACCATGGTCACGCGCCCGTCCGGCGCAACATCGGACAGCCGCACGAACCAATCGGCCAGCCGCGCGTCGGCCGCGACCTGCAGGCTCACGCGCGGTAGACCCAGAATCGCCACCTCTTCAGGGAGGGTTTGCGAGTCATACGTCAGGCTGAACGCGTCCGCCGGCCGTTGGTCCGTCAAGAGCTCTCCCCACCAGAACCCGGCCTCGACGCCGGCCGATGGCATGTAACGAAGCTGGTCGCGCCCGGTCGCGAGCTCGTCCGATGACAGGCGATGATCCGGTTGCAAATACAAAGTCATCGGCGTCAAGCCCGCGGGTGGCCAGGTCTCGGCGCGCCATTCGCCGGGCACGTCCTGTGACTCCGGTTCGGGCGGGTGCCAGTGCTGCTGATAGATGACGACGCGCGGATCCTTGAGTACGCCGGTGTCACGTCCCTTTAGCCAGTAGTCGAACCAACGCACCGCTTGATCACGCCATTCATACAGCGGTCCGTAGTCGCTGTCGTTCGGGAAGCCGTGGTTCCAGGGACCGATCCAAGCCTTGAGCGGCGCTTTCACTTTTTCCAGCATGCGTGGAATGCTGTCGCGGTATCCGTCCTGCAGGCCGCCGATCAAAAAGGCCGGCACTTCCAGCGTCTCGATCGGCCGTAGCGGCGCGCGCCAGAACGCACCGTCACGCTGATGCTTCATATAGTTGAGCGACCACGGCGCTGAATCCATGCGCGGGCCGATCACGGACTCCTCCAGGCTGAAGTCCGGTGCTCCGGGGCGCCCTTGATCCAAATCCATCGTTAGCTCGAACTCGTCGACGTGAAACACTCCGTCGATGTAGTGCACGTCTTCCTTGAACAGTTCCTCCGTAGCGGCCACGGCGAGAATGGCCTTGAGTGCGGGGGGCTTCCGCAGCGCCATCTGAATCGAGTTGAAGCCACCCCAGGAAATCCCGAGCATGCCGACTTTGCCGTTCGACCACGATTGGTGAGCCAGCCAGGCGATGACTTGCTCCGCATCTTGCTGCTCCTGTGCCGAGTATTCTCGATCGGGTGGCGCGCCCTCGCTTGCGCCGAATCCGCGAATATCGACGCGTGCGCTCACATATCCGCGCCTTGCAAAATACGTATGTGTTCCATAGTCCCGCGCAGCCTCATCGTCATCCTTGCGATAGGGCAGGTACTCGAGCAGCGCCGGAAAGCGCTCACCGGATTTGAGATTAGCCGGCATGTACAGAGTGACGGCGAGTCGGACGCCGTCCTTCATGGGGATCCAGGTCTTCTCGAGACGCACGCCGTACGTTGGAGCCGACGGCGGCACGGCGGCGCCCGCCACCGTTAAGGCACCTGTCAACATCAGAATAGCGATGATGCGGCTCTGCATGCGTGTAATTTTACTTTGACGTATGCAGGGCTACAACGATATTCGACGGACAGACTCTCCTTAGGCGCAATCCGCCAAATCATGGATCCACCGGAGGCAAATGCTATGCGAGAGAATCTGGCCCTGGATATAGCCGTATTCCAAGACTTCGACGCAGTTCACGCATGTTTCCCCAGATGTCTAGGGCTGAGCCTGGTCCTGGTCCCACATGTGATCGAGCTGCTGTTTCTGGGTGTGCTTGAATGCGGCCCGACTCTCGTCGGTTTCCTTTACTAGAGGACCCGCCGGCCACAGTGAGAAATCACGATACGCGATGCGCTGCGGCTTGCCGTGCATGGCCTCCAAGCCCGCCTGGATTTCGAATAACACGCCGCGAGACAGCCCCCACTCATGTTCGTTGGGTTGGTACATGGTTCCCACGGGGTAATCGAGGTAGGGGGTGCGGGTTTGTTCGATGTGGTTGCCGAGTATATGGGCGACGAGCTTGCCTTCCGTGAAATGGAGCATGCGTTGATTGCTTTTCTCGAAAGCGGCTAGATCTCGAATATACAGCCGGCCCGGATAAACGCTGTCGCCGGTGAACAATATCGCTGTCTGTCGGTCGTAGAGCGCCACACCGGCCGCGTCATGGCCGGGAATGGCAAGAACATCGATGATGCGGTTGCCCAAGTCCACGGCACCCGGATCCTCCGGCCAGTGCGCGATGCCGTAGAATTTCTGATTCGCCTCCACCGTGGGCGCGATGTAGGTGATCGGGATGCTGGGATCGTTGAGCGCTTGCAGCTCCGCATCGCCGGCAACATGGTCGGAGTGAGAATGAGTGTGGACCACGACCAGCGGTATGCCGGCGCGGTCGTTGCGCAGCAGCCAGCGGTGGAGGGTCAGTTGTACTTGCGGCGCGATGTTGCCGCGCCGCGAGCCGGTGTCGAGCAGTAGCGCGCGGTCTAACCCAAACAGCAAAAATACAAACGGCTTCTCATAGTCGGTGCAACCGGACTGCCGCAGGATGTACAGGTCCGGATTATATTCATGAACCTGCCATTCGGGCATTTCCATGCATTTGGGGCCGCCCGTATTCCACGCGGCGGGAAGAGATCCGGGACGGATGCCGCCGCCGTCGGGCTGCGCAGCCTGCGCGTGCGCACGTGGCGCGCACGAGATACCCACCAGCATCCCAAGAACGGCCAGCGAAATTTTCACTATCGTATGACTCTGATGTGCCGAAATTTGCGGAGAAGTTCGCGATGCACCGCCAGATATCCCGGTGCCGCGACTTCGAGGCGATTGCGTATGAGCGCGTTGACGCGAGCAAGCGAGTGGAAGGGGACGGACGGAAAGCAGTGGTGTTCAACGTGGTAGGGCATCTGCCAAGCTAGCAGGCGGATCGCGCCGTTCGTATAGGTCGTGCGTGTATTGTCGAACATGTTGTCGCCCAAGGCGCAGCCGGTATGCTCGGCCATGAGAAAAAGCCGAAGGAACGGCTGTCCCGCGAGTACCGGAATTATCCAATAGATCAGCGCGTCGGCTCGCCGTAGGATGAGCGATACGCAGAGTACGGCCAGGTAGCCGATCCAGAGAATGCGTGCTTCGCGCACGATTGCCGCGTGCATGCGCACGGGCACGAAGGGCTCGGGTACTCGGCCCGTCAGCGCATGGCGGATCGTGACAATGAACCGCATGCGCCAATTGGGCAGGCCCGTTGCTCGCCATAGATACGAACCCAGGGTCTTCATCGCCGGCTGCGCCAATTCCGGATCGAGCGCGGGATTCTGCGTGAAGCGATGATGGGCAAAATGAAATTGCCGGAAATATTGCGGCGGCAGCATCAGCAAAAACCCACAGATCCAACCGACCGTCGCGTTGAGGCGGCGGCTCGCGAAGGCTGTCCAATGCGTAGTCTCATGCAGCGGACAAAATAGAAAATTGAGCACGACCCCATGCAGCACGGCGGCCGGCACCATCAAGAAGTGCCCCCGGGCTGCCCACACGAGCAAACCGGTGGCACACAACAGAGTGAGATGTGCCGACAGCTGCAGCGCCCCACGCGCGTTCGATTGTTGCGACAAGCGCCGCAACGTCTCGCGGTCCAGGCCGCGCGCCGCAACCACGTCGAGATCCATCATACTTCCCGAATCGGAACCTCCAACGGTGCGCGGTGAACAGCTTCGGCCGCGCCGCGCAGGAATGGAATCGCAATGATCGCCGGCACCGCAGCAAACACAACATACCAAGCGGGTGCAAACACGGAGCCCGCATTGGCGCTGAGCCAGGTCAAGATCGCCGGTGCAAATCCACCAAAAATCGTGATCGCTGCATTATAGACGATCGATACACCCGTCGCGCGCACACCGGTAGGAAACAGGCTCGACAGGGCCGTCGGCGCGACGCTCGTAAAGCTCGACACCATCACGCCAAATGCCGATAGCACGAGAATGAGTGTGATAGTCGACTTTGACGCCGAGAGCCACAGGAACAGCGGCAGCACGCCGAATAGCAGCAAAGTCACACCGATCGTCAATACCTGGGTATGACCGATGCGATCCGCCAAGGTGCCGAAGGCGAAGCAACCGATCACGAACACGACATTGCCGATGAGTGAACTGCCGAAGGCTTGCACTGCGCTGAAGCCGAACGCCTTTTGCACCAACACGGGCATGAAGATCAGCAGCACGTAGACCGCGACCGCCCAGAGGATCGAGATCCCCATCCCGATCAGCAGCGATCGCGAGTGATCCCGAAACACAGTGATCAGGGGCGTTACGCCGCTCCGTTCATCGCGCCGTTGCACCGACTCGGCGCGAAATTGCGGCGTCTCTTCGAGTGTTCTGCGCAAATAGACACCGACCGGCACGATCAACAAGCCGATGAGAAAGGGGATCCGCCAACCCCAGCCTGCAACTTGCCTCACCGGCAATAGCGTGGTGATGGCGAAGGCGACCAGCGCGCCCAGGATATTCGACATGCCCATGCTCGCCTGAAGCCAAGCGGTGTATCGCCCGCGTTTGTCGGCGGGTGCATGTTCCACGAGGAAGGCGGTCGCGCTGCCGATCTCGCCGCCCGCCGAAAAGCCCTGCAGAATTCTCCCCGTGAGAAGCAGCAACGGCGCTCCGATACCGATAATCGCATAGGAGGGGGCGACGGCAATGACGAGGGTGCCGCTCGCCATGATCAGGATGGTGAGGGTCAAGGCGGCCTTGCGGCCCGCGCGATCGCCGTAGATCCCGAACAGGATCGCGCCGAGCGGACGGATGACGAAGCCCAGTCCAAAAACGAGGAAGGCTTTGACCAGATCGAGGCCGGGATCGCTGTGGGGAAAGAAATTCGCGGCGATATAGATGGCGAACAGCGCGTAGACGGAAAAATCGTACCATTCCAAAAGATTGCCTACGGACGCGGCGAGGATCGCGCGAGTGCCGCGTGCACCGCGGGTACTGCGGGTACTGCCTTCAGGTCCCGGCCCCTCGTTTGCCAGATTTATCATATTTCAGTAGAATGCAATTACCTAAAATATTTCTATGGAAATCGCATGCCGCGCGCCTCGATCAACAGCAAACCCGAACCCCGCCGCGTACTGACCGGCGCGGTGTTGCGCGCATCCGCGTTGCTGGAAATTACGCAATCCAGCCTCGCGCAGATACTTGGGCTTAGCCCGTCAACCGTGTCGCGCATGGCGAACGGAACTTATACCTTGGACGCTCAGAAGAAGGAATGGGAACTCGGCGGCTTATTCGTACGATTGTTTCGCTCGCTTGACGCCCTGATCGGCTCCAACGATACGGCGGCTCGCGGCTGGCTGAACGGGCAAAACCAAGGGCTGGTTGGCCGCCCGATCGACTTGATTCGCAGCACAGAAGGCTTGGTTCGTGTCGTCCAGTACTTGGACTCGGCTCGCGGTCGGATCTGAGGCGCTGCGGGCGCGGCGGCGCCTGTGGCGGGCGGTGGAGGCCCAGCACATTGCCTCGACGCTGCGGCTGGTCGCGAACGTCGAGGAGCAACTCATGCTCGAGCGGCTGCTGGATCAGAGCAAACCGCCGCTACCGTCGGAGGCGAGTGACCTGCACTACCTGCTCTCGACCCCATTTCGCTACTCCTCGCCCATCGGTTCACGGTTTCGCGCACCCGCCGATTCGGGCATTTGGTATGGCGCGGAGGCGCAGCGCACTGCCTGTGCCGAACTGGGATTTTGGCGCTGGCGATTCTTGATCGATAGCGACGCGCTGCAGAGCATTGGTCCGTCGCCGCAAACCGTCTTTCGAGCCGGCATCGACGCACGCATGGTCGATCTGACCCAGTCTCCGTTCAGGAGATCGCGCACGGACTGGACGCATCCGGACGACTACGGTCCGACGCAGGGCTTCGCTCGCGTGGCGCGCCAGGCGACCATCGATGCCATTCGCTATGAATCGGTACGCGATCCCGAGCACGGGGCGGCGGTGGCCGTGCTTCGACCATCGTGCTTCAAGCCGCGCAAGCCCTTGGAGCAGCACACATGGTTTTTGACGGTGCGGCGAGCCGCGGTCATCTGGCAGCGCGAGGGCGAGACTTTTGAATTTGACGCGCACGCATGGCGTCAATGAGCCAAGGTTGCGCATCAAATCGCTTACAATCATTGCGTGCTGCGCGAGGAACTCCATTGAGCCGAAATTTCAAGAGCGATAACGTGACTCCGGTATGCGATGCCGTCATGGCGGCCATCAATGCCGCCAATACCGGCTCGGTCCCCTCGTACGGCGGGGACGAGTTCACTCAGGCGCTGCAAACCGTCGCGAGCGAAGTGTTCGGCACGGAGGTGGCTATTTTCCCAGTGACGACCGGGACGGCCGCCAATGCGTTGGCCCTGTCGCAGATCGTACCGCCCTACGGCGCGGTGTACTGCCACGATGCGGCACACATCGTCAGCGATGAATGCGGCGCGCCGGAATTCTTCACGGGCGGCGCCAAAATGATCGGATTTCCCGCGGCCGACGGCAAAATAAGACCCGAGCAAGTGGCGAGCGCGATTGCATTCGCCGAGGATATGGGTGTGCACCACGTCAAGCCCGGGGCCGTGAGCCTGAGTCAGGCCACCGAGTGGGGAACGGTGTACGAATTGCACGAGGTGTCAGCGGTAGGTGCCGTGGCCAAGCAACATGGTCTCCCGATGCACATGGATGGCGCGCGATTTGCCAACGCGGTGGTGCATCTCGGCTGCACTCCCGCCGAAGCCACATGGAAAAGCGGTGTCGACGTCCTATCGCTGGGTGCAACCAAGAACGGGGCTCTGTGTGCTGAGGCCGTGGTGTTCTTCGATCCAGCCCGCGCGCGGGATTTTGAGCGCCGCCGCAAACAGGCAGGACATCTGTGGTCAAAGCTGCGATTCGTGAGCGCGCAGCTTCTCGCGTATTTCGAGAATGGATTGTGGCTCGGCAACGCCCGCCACGCGAACGCAATGGCGTCGACCTTGGCGCAAGGGTTGCGCAATGTCTCCGGCGCGGCGCTGTTGCAATCGGTCGACGCCAACGAGGTCTTCGTCGCAATGCCCGAAGCAATCGTCGCCGAGTTGGAGCGGCAGGGATTTGGCTTTTATCGATGGCCGCTGAGTCCCGCGCCGACCGGTGTCGCGATTCGTTTGGTGACCTCGTACGCGACGCCGCAGGCGCATGTGGACGAGTTCCTTGCAGCGGTGCAGGCCTCGGCCCGCGGTTGATGCGCATCGACACCGAGTCGTGGGTCTACAAAGTGCCGTTTCGCGTGTCGCGCGGCGCCGAAGCCGCGCTCGACGTGGTCGTGGTCACGCTCATCGACGCCGACGGCCATATCGGTCGCGGCGAGGCGGCGGGAGTGGACTATGACGGAGAAACCGTTCCGCTCCTGTGCGCGCAGATCGAAGCGGTTCGACCGGCTGTCGAAAGCGGAATTGAGCGGGCCGCGCGAGGCCGGGCCGCGATCGACTTCGCCGCCCTGGCGGAGTTGTTGCCGGCGGGTGGTGCGCGCAATGCGGTGGACTGCGCGCTCTGGGATTTGACGGCCAAGCAACGCCGCACGACCGTGTGGGAATTGGCGCGCTTGCCGTATCCCCGGCGGCTCACCACGTCGATCACGCTGGGGATCGATACGGACGAAGCAGTCGCGGCGGGCGCGCGTCACTACTCGGAATGGCCGTTGATCAAGGTGAAGGTGGATGGCGAACGCCATCTCGATGCCGTGCGCCTCGTGCACGCGGCGAGTCCCGCGGCAGGAATCATCGTCGATCCGAATCAGGCCTGGTCTTGCGATCTATTGAACCGTTTGGCGCCGGAACTGAAATCCCTCGGTGTCGTGTTGATCGAGCAGCCGGTGCCGCGCGGTGAAGACGAGACCTTGCGCGGTTACTCAGGGTCGATAAAGCTCGCCGCCGATGAGTCGGTGGCCGATCGCGCCGGATTGGCGGCGGTCAAGGACCTGTATCAGGTGGTGAACGTCAAGCTCGACAAGACCGGCGGCCTCACGGAGGCGCTCGCACTGGCGCGAGACGCCCGCGCGCTGGGACTTCAAGTGATGGTCGGATGCATGGCGGGAACTTCGTTGGCCATGGCGCCCGGCATGGTGGTCGGGCAACTGGCGGAGTTTGTTGACTTGGATGGCCCGCTGCTGCACGCCAAAGACCGCGAGCACGGCATCGAGTACGATCTCGGCCTGATGCGATTACCGTCGGCCGCGTTGTGGGGTTGAAAATGTCTAAAATATTGCTTCGTCTCACTGCCTTGAGTGCGTGGCTCCTCTGCGCGCCGCCGCCCGCAGGCGCAGCGCCGCCGGCCGGCGAAGCGCCGTTCGATCTGATCATCGCCAACGGCCACATCATCGATGGCACGGGTTCGCCCTGGTATGCCGCGGATGTCGGCATTCGCGGCGGTCACGTTGCGGCCATCGGCAAATTGGCAAACGCTCGGACGAAACGGCGCATCGATGCCGAGGGCTTAGTCGTCGCACCGGGTTTCATCGACATGTTGGGGCAATCGGAATTCACGATCCTGGTCGACCCGCGGCTGCCGTCCAAGATCTATCAGGGCATAACCACTGAAATCACGGGCGAGGGCAACTCGGCGGGGCCGATGACCGGGCACGCGCGAGTCGCAGCCGGCCAGACCCTGGCGCACTATAGCCTCACTGCGGACTGGCAGACGCTGGGCGAATACTTTGCGCGGCTCGAGCGCCAAGGTATCGGCATCAATTTGGCCTCGTACGTCGGGGCGACCACGGTGCGCGAGGTCGTGATCGGTGGCGAGAATCGGCCGCCGACGGCTACGGAACTCGTGCGCATGCGGGCGCTGGTGCGTGAGGCCATGGAGCAGGGCGCAGTCGGCGTGTCGACGTCGCTGGAGTATGCCCCCGCGCCTTACGCCGGCACCGAAGAGCTGATCGCGCTGGCTTCCGAAGCCGCGCCGTACGGCGGCATCTACGCCACGCATATGCGCTCGGAAGGAGATGGCATGGT
>PMMB01000252.1:0-6298 GCA_003165495.1 Gammaproteobacteria bacterium
CGGGCGGCTTCAACCAGAACGGCAATTCCACACATGCCCCCGGCACGGATGGGGTGCCACAGTACCTGGTCCCCACTTCGTACTCATCGGACAAGCTGACGAACAACGAGATCGGCTGGAAGACGGAATTCTTCGACCACCGCATGCAGTGGAACGGCGCCGTGTACCGGGAGAACTGGGACAATGTTCAGGTCGCTTTCTTCGACCCCGGCTTGATCGGCAACATTTTCTACAATACCAACGGTCAGAACTTCCTCATCAAGGGTATCGAGACGTCCTTGGTGGCCCGGGTCGTCAGCGGGCTGACGCTGCAGGGTGCGGCTTCCTGGAACCAGAGCCGGCAGACGAACTCGCCGGTGCTGATCGACAACAATCCCCTAAGCGCGAATTTCGGCAAGCCGATCACGCAAGACTGCCTCAGCAGCGGCACCAATTGCACGCCGGTCACCAACCCATTCGGCCCGATCGGCTCACCCAGCGCCAATGCGCCGCCGATTCAGTTCAGTCTGCGCGCCCGCTACGAGTGGAGCATCGCCGGATACAGTCCTTTCGTTCAGTTCGGCGCCACCCACAGCGGCCATTCATTCACGCAGGCGGGTTCGAATCCTACGATCGCGCAAGCCGGAGCCGTCAGTACCGGCAGGTTGCGGTTCGAGAATCCCGCGTACTCGACCTACGACGCGTCGTTCGGTGTCGCGAAGGATGCCTGGTTCGTGACCGTGTACGCTGAGAACCTCAGCAATTCGAACGCCAGTACGTTCGTCAGCACCGATCAATTCATCGTCGCGGAGACGCCCCTGCGCCCGCGCGTCCTCGGTGCGTCGATCGCGTTCAAATTTTGAGGACAGAAATTCGGTTGCGCTGAACGCTCGCTCAGCCGGTCCCCGACTGTTCCCGCAGTTCGGCGATCGCATGCGCGCGCCGCTGATGCAGGCGCTCCGCGATGTTCGCTCCGTTGCGGGTTGCAATATCCTCGGCCGAGGGTTTGATCGCCGCCGCGGCATCGCGCGCCTTGGCCAAGTATTCCCGCTGCGGGTAGGGCACGTTCTCCAACCCCGTGCGGCCGCGCGAGTCCGCCTCGCACGCGAGCAGCGCCTGCGCGAATCGCTCCGGCCGCCGAAACGCGTCGGCGCGCTCCAAGAATTCCAGAATGGTTGTGGGCTTGAGTTCGAAGGCGCGATGAACGATGCCGTGATAGCGCGCCACGATAATACTCAGGTCGCGATAGTCGCCCGGCAGACGCAGGCGCAGACTAAGCGCTTCGATCAACGCAACGCCGCGCTCCTCGTGACCCCGATGGCTCGGCCACTCCTCGCGCGGCGTCGTGCCCTTGCCGAGATCGTGCACCAGCGCGGCGAAGCGAACCGACGGCTCCGGACTCAGCAAAGCGGCCTGGTCGAGCACCATCAAGGTGTGCAACCCGGTGTCGATCTCCGGGTGCCACTGCGCCGGCTGCGGTACGCCGAATAGCGCGTCGATTTCCGGATATATCGGCTGCAACGCGCCGCATGCGCGCAGCACTCTGAAGAATTCGCCGGCCTTGGGCTCGCGCAGAGCCTTCTCGGTTTCCTGCCATACCCGTTCGGGCACCAGCGCGTCGACCTCGCGCCGCTCCACCATGGCGCGCATCAGCTCCAGTGTTTCGGGGGCAACCTGAAAACCGAGCGGCACGAAGCGTGCGGCGAAGCGCGCCACGCGCAGCACGCGCACCGGGTCCTCGATAAAGGCGGGGGAGACATGACGCAGCACGCGCGCGTCGAGATCGCGTTTGCCGCCGTAAGGATCGAGCAGCGTCCCGTCGGCCGACTGCGCAATGGCGTTAACGGTCAGATCGCGGCGTGCAAGATCCTCTTCGAGCGTGACCTCGGGCCCGAATTCGACCGTGAATCCGCGATAGCCGGGCCCCACCTTGCGCTCGAGCCGCGCCAGCGCGTACTCCTCGTGAGTATCGGGGTGCAGAAACACCGGAAAATCGCGGCCGACTTCGCGATAATTCAGACGCAACAACTCCTCGCGGGTGCCGCCGACGACCACCCAATCGCGTTCCTTGACGGGAAGCCCAAGCAAGGCGTCCCGAACGGCTCCGCCAACCAGATACACTTGCATGCGTGAATATTAGCAGCATAACCGCGACGGTCCGCGCGGTCTTCATCGTCGCATTGATTGCAGTCTCGAGCGGCGGTTGCTACGTATTACAAAGCGTCCAAGGCCAGCTTGCCCTGATGTCCAAGCGCGAACCGATAGTGCGCGTGATCGACAAGGCATCGACACCGGCCGCCTTGCGTGCGCAGCTCGAGGCGGTCGCCGCCATACGCGATTTCGCCAGCCGTGAGCTGGGATTGCCGGATAACGGCAGCTATCGCAGTTACGCGGACGTGGGGCGCCGCTATGTGGTGTGGAATGTGGTGGCCGCGCAGCAGTTCTCGGTCGACGCAAAGAAGTGGTGCTACCCGATCGTCGGCTGCGTCGCCTATCGTGGTTACTTCGTCGAACGCAGGGCGCGCCGTTTTGCCGCTCAGTTACGCGGCCAGGGTTTCGATGTCATGGTCGGCGGCGTTGCGGCGTATTCCACGCTGGGTCATTTCAATGATCCCGTGCTCAACACCATGATGGATTGGAACGATGTCGAGCTTGCCGCGATCATATTTCATGAACTCACCCACCAGCTCTTGTACGTGCCGAACGATTCATCCTTCAATGAAGCGCTCGCGACGACCGTCGAAGAAGAGGGGGTGCGGCGTTGGCTGCAAGCCCAAGGCCGCGACGCTGATTTGGCCAAGCATCGCGTGCAGCAGGATCACTATGCCAAGGTCATCGATCTGATGACTGCGACGCGCGCCGAGCTGCGCGCGGTCTATGCCTCCGGACTTGAGCCGGAGCTGATGCGGGAGCGCAAGCGCGCGGCGTTCGCCGCCATGCGTTCGTCCTTTGCGCTTCTCAAGGCGGGATGGGGCGGCCATGCTCCGTTCGAATCGTGGTTTGAGGATGATCTGAACAATGCCCATCTGGCGTCGGTCGCCACGTACTTCATCTGTGTGCCGGGCTTCGAGCGTGAACTGAAGGCAGTGGGCGGCGACCTCACTGCCTTCTACACCCGAGTCCGCGCGCTCGCAAAACTCGATCAAGCGAAGCGCGACGCCATCGTCTGCGGCAGACTTAACTGAACCACGAGCCCAATGGCGGACACGATGGTGACGGCAAGCAGCCCTTGTGCGAACCTTGCGGCGAGATGGATTTCGTTCATGAAAGGAAAACTTAAGGTGCCATCCGCCTATGACCGGCTGCCGTTGGGCGCCTTACGGGTATTCGAAGCGGTGGCCACCCACTTGAATTTCTCGACCGCCGCCGATGCGCTCAATGTCACGCCTGCCGCCGTCAGCCAACAGATCAAGGCGCTGGAGGGGTATATCCAGATACCTCTGTTTCGGCGCAACGGCCGGCGGGTGGAAATCACCGACGAAGGCCTCGAATTGCTCCCCGCCGTGCGAGCCGGCCTCGAAAAGCTCGAATCCGCCCTGCAGCAAATCAAGCACCAGCGCCGCGCCGGACCGCTGCAAATCACGACTTTGTCCTCGTTCCTGCAAATTTGGCTGCTGCCGCGGATCCGCTCTTTTCGGCGCAAATACCCCAACATCGAGCTGCGCTTCCATACTTCGCGTGAGCTGGTGGATTTCTCGCGCACCACCCACCACATTGCGATCCGCTTCGGCCGCGGCAATTATCCGAATCTACACAGCGAGAAAATCCTCGACGACTGGCTGGTGCCGGTTGCAAGCCCCGATCTCATCAAGCAATACGGAATGGTCGAGCGCGGCACGAACTTGAGCAAATTTCCGCTGCTCGAAAGCGGGGATGAACCGTGGAGCGTCTGGAGCCAGACCGATGAGGAGGCCGCATGGCATTCGCGCGCGCCGAGCATCGATGACTCAGCCGGCCTTCTGACGGCGGCGGAAGAAGGCTTGGGATATGCGCTGGCGAGATGGACGCTGGTCACTCGCGCGCTGCACAAGGGGACGTTGCGACTCGCCGGCAACGGGGCGATCCCGTACGGTTCGGCTTATTATTTCGTGTGCCCGAAGAGCTTCTTGGCGATTCCCAAAATAGCTCAGTTTCGCGAGTGGATTTTGGCCGCAGCAAAGGAATTCCCGGGACCGAGCGCGCCGGATACGCGGTAGGGAGGCCCGGCGCCTAGGGTGCGAGCAGCGCGGCCGCGAGCACATCGACTCCCACCCGCACGGGATCGCACACCGGCAATCCCAGCTCGGCCGTCAGGCGCCGAAAATATTCGGCACAGTCGGCATCGGAGAGGCTCGAGGAATTGATGCTCAAGCCCACGCAGCGAATGGCGGGATTGGTGAGCCGGCCGGCGCGCAGGTAGTCATCGATCGCCACCTGCAAATCGGGAATCGGAAAATCCGGGTATTCGTCGATCGTACGCCGCGACGGGTCGTGGCATAACACGATGGCGTCGGGCTGCGACCCATGCAATAGGCCGAGGGTTACGCCCGCATAAGCCGGATGGAACAGCGAGCCCTGTCCCTCGATCACGTCCCAGTGATCCGGTGCATTGTCGGGGGATAGATGTTCCGCGGCGCCCGCGATGAAGTCGGCTATGACCGCGTCGATGGCGATGCCTTCTCCGGAAATCATGATGCCGGTTTGACCGGTCGCTCTAAAGGATGCGGCAACTCCGCGCTTCTTCAAGTTCTTGGCGAGGGCCAAGGCCGTGTATTTCTTGCCGAGGGCGCAATCCGTCCCGACCGTCAAGACCCGCTTGCCGCTGCGTTTGCGGCCGCTCGCGGCGCCATAAGTCCGCTCACTGTGCCGCACATCGATCAGCCGGACGGCGCCTCGCGAGGCGGCCTGCACCAGCTCGGGAAAGGAGGTCAGGCGCGTGTGAAGACCGCTCACGACATCGAGGCCGGCATCGGCCGCTTTGCTTAACTCGGTGACCCAATGAGGCGGAAGCGTGCCTCCGGTCGGCGCAATTCCGACGACGATCGAACCGGCGCCGCGCGCGGCGGCCTCGCGCGGAGAGAGTCGTGCGAGACCGAGTGTGACGCTGCAACCCGGCAGGCTCCATTCGCCCACGACGTCATCGAAGCACCAGTCCTTGAGACCGAAAGCGGTCTTCGCCGTCAACTTATCCTTAACGTCGCCGAGAAAAAGTAGATAGGGTTTGCGCAATCGTTGCATAGTTCGCCGGCACCACTACGGCCGGATCGCTTTGCTGCGACCGGCGCTCGCGCGGTTTTGGCTGAGGCGAGCATTGTCCTCGAGCGCGCCTAAATACTGGCGGGCGGATGCCACCATCGATTGTGGCTTGATTCCGAGCTTTGCGAAGCCGTCCTCGGTGCAGACACTGTCGATGGTCAACGAGCGATAATTGTCACTGGAAAAGGGGCGCCCCGGCACGAAGTCCATGACGAGTGCCTGGGTTCGCGCCACGACATCCGGCAAACCGACGATCCATCGGCGCCGGCCGGTGAGTTTGGCCACCAAGCCGACGATTTCTCGCAAGGAGTACACCTGCGGGCCGCCGAGTTCATAAGTTTGACGACTGGTGGCGCCGCCGTTGAGACAGCGCAGCACGGCCTCGATCACATCATCGACCAACACCGGCTGAAAGCGGGCATTCGGCTTTGCCAGAGGAAAGGCCACGGGGATCGCCGCGAGCAGGCCCGCGAAGCGATTCAGGAATGAATCACCGGGGCCGAACATCACGGACGGCTGGAAGATGGTCCAGTCGAGCGCAGAGCTTGATTCGCGGATCAGTTGTTCCGCGTCGCCTTTGGAGCGCAGGTAGTAGCTCGGTGCGTCAACGGCGGCTTTCAGGGCGGATACCTGCAAAAGCCTGGTGACGCCCGCGGAGCGGGCCGCCTGCAATATGCCCTGAGTGAGTTCAGTGTGCGCGCGCCTGAAGCCTGAGCCGCCGAATCCGCGTTCATTGAGGATGCCGACGAGATTGATCACGACGTCTTTGCCGCGGAACTGCTCGCTCAGCTGCGCTGCCACGTAGACATCGCAGTTTTCCAATGTCAGCCCGGGCAGCACCAGCAAATGCTTGTGTTGTTCCCGGTCTCGCGACAACACCGTGACGCGGTGACCGTCTTTGATCAAGCGGGCGACCAAACGAGTCCCCAAGAATCCGGTGCCGCCGAGCACGACTATGGATTGCGGACGCATCGAGTCAGCGAATTTGAATCAGTTGCGTGATGGAGCCGCGCCTGACGCTCAAGACCAGGACATTGGCATTCTTCGCCGCTTCTTTGAACGCCTTGGTGTTCGCGACCGGCGT
>PMMB01000252.1:6352-8070 GCA_003165495.1 Gammaproteobacteria bacterium
AGTTCGCTGCGCTCGGCGATCAGAGCGGTGACTTTGCGCGGCTTGCCGTCGCGCAGCAGGCCGATCTCGACCTTGTCACCGACGCGCAGCATGCCGATGGTGTTGCGCAGCTCGCCTGCGTCTCTCATGGTGGCGCCGTTGATCGAGGTAATGATGTCGCCGGTCTTGACGCCGGCACGTTCGGCCGCCGAACCCTGCGCCACCCCGGCCACCAGTGCGCCGCTCGATTCGGTGAGTCCGAATTCCTTGGCGATGTCCGGCGTCACGCCATAGATATTGACGCCGAGTACGCCGCGCTTGACTTGGCCGTACTTGATCAACTGGTCCATGACGCCCTTGGCCATATTGACCGGGATCGCGAAACCGATGCCGATATTGCCGCCGCTGCGCGACAGAATGGCGGAGTTGATGCCGACCAATTCGCCGCGCAAGTTCACCAAGGCGCCGCCGGAATTGCCGGGGTTGATCGAGGCGTCGGTCTGGATGAAGTCTTCATAGCCGTCCGGGTTGATGCCGGTGCGGCCGAGTGCGCTGACGATGCCGGCGGTCACCGTGTGCTGCAGACCGAAGGGGTTGCCGATGGCGACGACATAGTCTCCGACCTCGAGCCGGGTCGAATCCCCCAACGTCATGGCAATCAGATTCGGCTGCTTGGCCTGCAAGACGGCGATATCCGCGCCTTCGTCCGTGCCGATGACCTTGGCCGAAAAGGTCCGATCGTCGAGCAAGGTGATGGTGATTTCGCTGGCGTTCTCGACCACGTGATGATTGGTGATGATGTAGCCGTTCTTGGCATCGACGATGACGCCGGAGCCTGCGCTTTGGAACTGGCGCTCGCGCGGTTTTGAATCGGGCGGTGCGTCGAAGAAGCGGCGGAAAAACGGGTCGTCGAGCAGCGGATTGCGCTGGCCGGGTGACTCTTTAATGGTGCCGCGCGTCGCAATGTTGACCACGGCAGGCGAAACGCGCTTGACCATGGGCGCAAGCGAGGGCATCGGCGCGGCGTCTGCGACGGGCGCGGGCGCGGCGGCGTACACAGGCCCGATAACAATCATCGCCGGTCCGGCGATGAGCGCCGTGGCGAGCGTAGCTGCCGCAAATTTTAGACGCAGATTCATGCACGGTCCTTCCGTTTGACTTGTTCTGAAGCGAGCGAAACGAGGCCGGACGAGTTACCGTCCGGCCCCCATGTCGCCGACATCGTCTTGCGATATTACACGGAAGATTGCGCTTGGGCGGGGCCCTCTTAGGCGGCTTCCACCGTGATCCGGTGCGGTTGCACTTGCGCCAATTTCGGAATTGCGACTTCCAGCACACCGTTGACGAACTTCGCCTTGATGTTCTGGGCGTCGGCCGAATCCGGCAAGCTGAAACGGCGCTGGAATTCCCCCGTGATGCGCTCTACGCGACGATAGCCTTCGCGCGATTCTCGCCGCGTATCTTCGCGCTGTCCGCGAATGGTCAGCACGCCCTGATCGGTGGTGATTTCCACCGCTTTCGGATCCACTCCGGGCAGATCCACGTGCAATGCGAACTGGTTCGCTTCCTCGTGAATATCCACCGGCGGCAACCAGGCGCCGGAATCTGCGGCCGTCGTCAACGGCGCGCCGAACAAGCGATCGATATCTTTTTGGAGCCGGCTGACGAGTGCCCAAGGCTCATAACGTAAAACGGTCATTGCTAATACTCCTAAATAAAACTGTTGGCAGATTTCCAAA
>PMMB01000252.1:8105-9236 GCA_003165495.1 Gammaproteobacteria bacterium
GGCAAAGTGAGACGTGGTTCAAAGTCAATGGGACATAATGTGGATAACGTGTGCAAACACAAGATGTTGCGAGTAGGGGTTTTTCCTCTTGACCGGGCCTTCCGGAAGTGCAATTATCCAATTTCTCGGGACATATTTGTAACTAATTGATATGTATGCATTTTTTATATGCAAAAATCTATGAGAAATGTCTTGACGGTGGTTGCCGTCGCGACTTAACCTCATCGCCCGCACACAATATGTTGTGTTCGGCAGTTCGCGTCAGTCCCCCATCGGCCTTGATTCAGTAACAAGCTTATTTTTCGCGGGACCGCCGCTATTTGTGTTCAGTCTTCAGCTCGAGAATTATAAGGGAGCGGCGTTAATACCCATGAATACGGTGGTCAATATACAGCCCAAAGACGTTGGCGATATTTCATTCCAAGAAGCCTCCTTCGACATCTGGGATAAGAAGTACCGTCTGACCGCGAAGGATGGTTCGCCCATCGACAACACGATGGATGACACCTATAAACGCGTCGCGCGCGCGCTCGCCGATGTCGAGACCGAGGACCGCCGCGATGAGTGGTATGAGTCGTTTCTGTGGGCGCTGCGCCATGGCGCGATTCCCGCCGGCCGAGTCACGTCGAATGCCGGCGCGCTCGAACACAAGCCCGCCACATCGACGATCAATTGCACTGTATCCGGCACCATCCGCGATTCGATGGACGATATCTTGAACAAGGTTCACGAGGCGGGCCTCACCCTCAAGGCAGGGTGCGGCATCGGTTATGAATTCTCGACCTTGAGGCCGCGCGGTGCCTACGTGTCGGGTGCCGGCGCCTACACGTCCGGTCCTTTGTCGTTCATGGATATCTACGACAAGATGTGTTTTACCGTGTCTTCGGCCGGCGGGCGGCGCGGCGCCCAAATGGGTACATTCGATATCGGGCATCCCGATGTATTGGAGTTCATTCGCGCCAAGCGCGAGAACGGACGTCTGCGGCAATTCAACTTGTCCTTGCTCATCACCGATGAATTCATGCAGGCCGTGAAGAGCGAGGGCGATTGGAAATTGGCGTTTCCCTTGGGACGCCAGGAATTCGAGACCGAGCGGCCCGATCTTAACGACGCCTCGAAGTATGTGTGGCG
>PMMB01000038.1 GCA_003165495.1 Gammaproteobacteria bacterium
GTGAAGAGCGTGCACGACGGCCGCGACGCCCTGGAAGAGCTGCAAGCCAACGACTTTGAAATTCTGATTCTCGACGTGATGTTGCCGACCGTCGGCGGCTTCGACGTATTGCGCAAGTTGGGGGCGTCCTACGCGACGCCGATCTTGATGCTCACGGCGCGCGGGGATGATATTGACCGGATCGTGGGCCTGGAGCTGGGGGCCGACGATTACCTCAGCAAGCCCTTCAATCCGCGCGAGCTGGTGGCGCGCATTCGCGCGATTCTGCGACGCGCCGGCAACCGCTTGGGCAGAGCTACCGTGCCCGACGAACTCGTCGTCGGTCCGATCAACCTCAATACCGGAACTCATCTGGTGCATGTCGCCGGCAAATCGGTACCGCTCACCGGCGCCGAATTCCGCGTGCTCGAACTGCTCATGCGTTCCGCGGGGCAAGTGATTTCACGCGAGGCGATGACCGAGCAGGCGCTCGGCCGCAAGCTCGTGCCTTACGACCGCAGCATCGACACGCACATCAGTAATTTGCGCCGCAAACTCGATCTGGAGGTGGGCACGAATCCCGAGATCAAGAACGTCCGCGGTTCGGGCTACACACTCACCTGGGCTCATGCATAGTCTTTTCCTGCGGATCTTCATGCTGTTTTGGGTCGCAATGGCGCTCATCGTCGGCGGCAGCATCGCCATCACCTTCACCATCGCCGCGCACGAGTACGAGGCGCCTGAATTGCAGCGCCGTCCGTCCGTGGCCATTCAGGCGTCGGGCGTTCTGATGCACGGCGGCCTCGGCGCCCTGAAGAATTGGCTGAATGCGAATAAGAATTCCATCGCGGACCGCGATCTCTACATCATCGGCCCGGACGGCGCGGACATATTGGGCCGGCGCCTTTCGCCAAACGCCGCCCACCGCCTGGAATACTTCAATCGTGACGAATTGAACCCACGGGCCTTCGGCGATTCCCACCCCAGCCGCGCCGCGCCGCAGATCGTCGGCACCGACGGCGAGGTGTTCACCGTGCTGCTGATGCCGCGGCGTCCCAGCATTTTCGGCGCATTGAGCCTGCCGGGAATATCGCTGACCATTCTGTGCATCGCGCTCATTGTCACCGCGTTCACCAGTTGGTGGCTGGCGCGGCATTTGAGCGCGCCCATTCGACGCATTCAAGAAGGTGCGCGCGCGCTCGCCTCCGAGAATCTCGACGTGCGCGTGAGCGCGGGGCTCGAGGGGCGCAGGGACGAACTCGCGGTTCTGGCGCGGGATTTCGACGCCATGGCGGATCGGCTGCGAGCCAATCGCAGCGCCATCACGCAGCTATTGCGCGACATCTCGCACGAACTGCGTTCGCCCCTTGCCAGAATGCGCGTAGCTGTTGGGTTAGCCCGCCAACCGCCCGCCGACCTCTCGCGCCAGCTGGATCGATTGGAGCGGGAGATCGAACGCCTCGACTCGCTGATCAGTCAGGTCTTGAGGCTCGCGCGACTGCACGGCACCGATGCGCCGTTCGCGCGCGAAACATTCGACCTCGATGAAATGATCGAAGAAGTGATGCGCGACGCGAACTTCGAAGGGGCCGTCAAAAATTGCAGGGTGCGGCTGCAGGGCGCGGCAAGCACGGCCGTCAACGGCAACCGCGACCTGTTGCGAAGCGCCATCGAGAACGTGCTGCGCAACGCCGTGCGCTACAGTCCGCAGGATGCGCCCGTCGACGTTTCAGTCGCGCGCAGCGATTCCGGCGTCGTGATTCTGATTCGGGACTGCGGTCCGGGGGTTCCCGACACAGATCTGGAACGCATATTTGAGCCGTTTTATCGGGTCGCCGAGTCGCGCGACCGCGATACCGGCGGCGAAGGCATAGGGCTCGCCATCACCGCTCAGGTCATGAAGGCTCATGGGGGGTCGGCCCAGGCGGCGAACAGTCAGGGAGGCGGCTTCGAAGTGCGGCTCAACTTGCCGGCGGGCGCCCTCGCTGTTTAGAGTCACCTCATGAGCCTGTACGAGGAAGCCTGCAAGTACATACCCGGCGGCGTCAACTCGCCGGTTCGCGCCTTTCGCGGCGTCGGCGGCGAGCCGATTTTCTTCAAGAAGGCGGCCGGCGCCTACACGATTGCCGCCGACGGGCGCCGCTTCATCGACTACGTGGGATCCTGGGGGCCGATGATTTTGGGCCACGCGCACCCACAAGTGATCAAAGCCGTACAAGAGGTCGCCGCCGACGGCCTCTCCTTCGGCGCGCCGACCGAACTCGAAACGCGACTCGCCCGTCGCGTCGTCGAACTCATGCCCTCCCTAGAATTGGTGCGCTTCGTCAGTTCCGGAACGGAAGCGACCATGAGCGCGATACGCCTGGCGCGCGGCTTTACCGGGCGCGACGCCATCGTGAAGTTCGAAGGCTGTTATCACGGACACTCCGATTCGCTGTTGATCAAGGCCGGCTCGGGAGCGCTGACTCTGGGTGTTCCCACCTCGCCCGGCGTGCCGAAGGCTCTGGCCAATCACACCGTCACTCTGACCTTCAACGACGCCGATCAGGTACGAGAGGTGTTCCGGCAGATCGGCGGGCAAATCGCCTGCGTCATCGTCGAACCCGTCGCCGGCAATATGAATTGCGTTCCGCCCGTACCGGGGTTTCTCGACACATTGCGCCGCGAATGCGACCGGGCCGGCGCCTTGCTGATTTTCGACGAGGTGATGACCGGCTTTCGCGTGGCCTTGGGCGGTGCGCAGGCGCTCTACGGCGTGCGTCCCGATCTCACCACTCTCGGCAAGATCATCGGCGGCGGCATGCCGGTCGGCGCCTTCGGCGGACGGCGCGACATCATGGAACGTCTGGCGCCCTTGGGCCCCATCTATCAGGCGGGCACTCTGTCCGGCAATCCCGTGGCGATGATCGCGGGCCTTACCACACTCGAACTTCTGTCGGCGCCGGGATTTCATCAACGGCTCAACGCCACGACCGATGTGTTGATCCGGCGGCTGGCGCAATCAAGCTTAAGCGCCGGCATTGCGCTTGCGACCAATCATGTCTGCGGCATGTTCGGATTTTTCTTCACGGATGAACCCGTCGTCGATCGCTACAGCAAGGTCATGGCCTGCGACGTCGAACGCTTCAAGCGCTTCTTTCACGGCATGCTGGGCGAAGGCATTTATTTCGCACCGTCCGCCTACGAGGCGGGCTTTATGTCGGCGGCCCATACTGCGGCCGATATCGATGCCACCATCGCAGCGGCGGACCGTGTCTTCGCCGCGGAAGCGCGCCGCGCCGCCGGGCCCGGCTAGTAACATGCGGGCCTTCGCTTGGTTCTTGGGCGTGATCTTGCTCGC
The DNA here is from genome assembly GCA_003165495.1 of Gammaproteobacteria bacterium. Lineage (GTDB taxonomy): Bacteria > Pseudomonadota > Gammaproteobacteria > Steroidobacterales > Steroidobacteraceae > Bog-1198. The sequence goes on from PMMB01000038.1 coordinate 3,320, forward strand.
AGGGGTGATCGGCGCCTCGATCGCCTACCCCGCTTATGAACTAACGTCGACCTTCGCAAATTGGGCGTTTCATCGTGTCGCCGGCCGGATTGCCATGCTGGTGCTCATCGTGGAGCTGGTATGGCTGTGCCGGCATTTGAATCTCAAGCAAAAGCGCGACTTCGGATATGGCCTGCGCTGGCGCCGATTCCTTCGGGTATGCCTGCAGTGGGGGGCGATCGGCATCGCCACGGCGGGCGTGGGCGCCGCGTTCTTGCTGGTCACGCACCTACGCGTCAGGGAATTGGAATTCATTCCTTCCACCTTAAGCTTCGCGCGCATTTTCCTCATCGGCGTGGGATCAGGCATCAGCGTCGCGCTCCTCGAAGAAACCGTGTTTCGAGGCGTCATGCACTCAGGCATAGAACGTGAGTCAGGCCCGTGGATGGCCGCCCTTCTCACCGCGCCGCTGTTCGCCGTCCTGCATTTCTTTGCCAAAGTCAGAATCCCGGCGGCCAGCGTCGGCTGGGGCAGCGGGTTCGATTTGCTGGCGCGCTCATTCGAACCCTTGGGCCATCCGGCGTTGGTCGCTGATTCGTTTCTGTCGTGGTTGGTGGTGGGATTGATCCTCAGCCTGACCCGGGTGTTGACCGGCAATATCGCGGTGGCGATCGGGCTGCATGCCGGCTGGGTCGTGGTGCTGCGCATGCTGCAGGAAAGCACCACGGGCGGCAGCGCGCCCGCGTACTGCGCCTGGGTAGGCCGCTTCGACGGATTATTGGGATACTGGGTGCTGCCGTGGGGCAGTGCCATCGTCGTCGTGCTGTGGCTCACGCGCGCGGCATGGGTTCCCTATGCCAAGGGACTCAATACGTCGAGCCTCTGAATCGGATCGTCGAGTTCCAGACACGATTGTTTAGCGGCCAGCGGAATCGGCAAAATTTCGGCGAGACGGTGCCCGACCCAGGCGGCATCGTCCAAGCGCATCTCGATATCGGTATAGACCTCTCCCAGCTGCGGCAGAACGCTCTTCAACAGCTCCGGCAATCTGGCGTGACGCGCCGGCACCGCCACTGCGGGACGCTCGGCCAAGCGGTCGACTTCAGCGAGATTGAGGCCGTCGGCTTGGCGGCTGCGGCTCCGAATGCGAAAGCGCTGCTGGCCGACGCACGACAGTCCGAGCAAGCCGTCCGACAGCTGATGAAAATCGACGATTTTCGCCAGGGTACCGACATCGTAGGTCTCGGCGGGACCCACTTCGTTGCCCTCGCGAATCAACACCACGCCGAAAGTTTGGGTCTCGCGCATACAGCGCCGCACCATATCGACGTATCGGGTTTCAAAAATTCGCAGCGGCAGCGGACCATCCGGGAACAGCACGATATTGAGCGGAAATAAGGCGATCGAATTCACTTCCGTGCCCGCAACGCGGCGAGCAGCTTGTCGTGCAACCCGCCGAAGCCGCCGTTGCTCATCACCAGTATGTGATCGCCCGGGCGGCTGTCGCCGGCCAGGCCCTTGACCAACGCGTCGACGTTGGCCGCAAAATGCGCCCTATCTCCCAGTGCGGCAACCGCGCCGGGCAGATCCCAGCCCAGATCCGGTGAATTCAAGAACCAAGCCCGGTCCGCCAACGCGAGAGCCGGCGCCAACTCCTTCCGATGTACGCCCATTTTCATCGTGTTTGACCGCGGCTCCAACACGGCAATGATGCGCGCGCCCGCGACGCGCGCGCGCAACCCACCCAAGGTCGTTGCGATGGCCGTCGGGTGGTGCGCGAAATCGTCGTACACCGTGACCTGGCCGATGACGCCGCGAACTTCCATGCGGCGCTTCACGCCATGGAAGCGCTCAAGCGCCTGCGCGGAGCGCGCAGGCTCCACGCCCACGTGCCCCGCCGCGGCGATCGCCGCCAATGCATTCATGACATTGTGCTCGCCGAGCAGCGGCCAGCTCACCTCGGCCACCGCCCTTCCGCGGTATAGCACCGCGAAGCGAGTCGCCGCCGATCCGGCCGCGATCTGCGCGCTCCAGTCGGCGTCCGTACGCGCCACGGCGAATGTTTCGCGCGGCGTCCAGCAACCCGATTCCAAAGTGGTCGCGAGCTCGGCGTCCCCGCCATTGACGATGAGCCGGCCGGCGGCGGGCACGGTGCGCAGCAGCTGATTGAATTGGCGGCGGATCGCGGCAACATCCGCATAGATGTCGGCGTGATCGAATTCCAAATTATTGAGGATGGCGGTGCGCGGCCGGTAGTGGACGAACTTCGCGCGCTTATCGAAAAACGCGGTGTCGTACTCGTCCGCTTCGATGACGAAGAACCGCCCTTTCCCTAAGCGAGCGGTGGAATCGAAATTACTCGGCACTCCACCGATCAGAAACCCCGGCGCAAGACCCGCATCCTCGAGGATCCAGGTCAGCATGGCAGTGGTCGTGGTCTTCCCGTGGGTGCCGGCCACGGCAATCACATGTTTCCCCCGCAATACCTGCTCAGCCAGCCATTGCGGCCCGGAGGTATACGCCATGCCTCGATCCAGCATGGCCTCGATGACCGGACTGCCGCGACTCAAGGCATTGCCGACCACCACGATGTCGGGCCGCATGTCCAGTTGCTCGGCGCCGTAGCCTTGAATGAAATCGATGCCGAGCGCCTCGAGCTGGGTGCTCATCGGAGGGTAGACATTGAGATCCGCGCCGGTCACGCGAAATCCGGCGGCCTTGGCGATATTCGCCACCCCGCCCATGAACGTGCCGCCGATGCCTAAAATATGCACATGCATCGTCATGTATCCGGCAGCAACTGCTGCTCCACCGCGATCGACAGCAGGAGATAGCCCACGCTGATCGCGACCCCAACACTCAGGCCCGAATCCAAAGCGGCGCGCCATATGTTCGCACAGGCGAGCAGGTACCAAATCAACCCGACCAACATAAGAAATCCGAGCGGAAGCGACGCGAGACGGTCGGACCCGATGACGTGGATCAGCGAGCCTATGGGGTACAGGACGAGCTCCGCGAGCACTCCGACTCCCAACAAGGCGATTGCGGTCTGCAGGAAACGCTGCCGGTGGCGCGCCAGAACGAGGACCGCCCAGGCAAAGCCTAGCGGCAAACCCACGCTCAACACGACTCGGGTGAAAATTCGATCACTCGAGACCGGCGGTAGAAACGCGCTCAAGAGCTCGAGCAGTGCCGCCGCCGCGGCAACCAGAGTCAACAGCAATAGCGACGCGGGCAATTGCGCCGGCGTTCGTCTCCAGAGAGCAATGTCCCAAAATGCTTTTGCGAGTCGCAGCATCGTCCGATTCAGTCATAATCGATTCCAAATTGTACACGCGGATCAAGAGTATGCCCGACGCAATTTGGATCGATCGAGACGATGAGCTGCCGGAGCTGGCGCGGGCGCTTCAGACGCAGGCGTGGATCGGCGTCGACACGGAATTCCTTCGCGAACGCACCTTCTTTCCCAAACTGTGCCTGCTGCAACTGGCGGCAGGCGGTCGAATCTGGTGCGTCGACACGCTGCGGATCGGCAGCCTCGATCCATTGATACCCGCCCTGACCGCGGCGGTCGCGCGCAAAGTGATTCACGCCGCGCGCCAGGATTTGGAGGCGGTCTATCTTTCGGCCAAGCGCGTCATGACCCCCGTGTTCGATACTCAGATCGCGGCCGGGTGCATCGGCCTCAAGCCGCAAATCGGCTACGCGGAACTCGTCAAGACTTTGCTGGACGTGACGGTGCCCAAAGGGCAGACGCGCACCGACTGGTCGAAGCGGCCGCTCACTCGGGAACAGCTGGAATACGCCGCGGACGATGTCTTGTACCTCGGCGACGTCGCGAGCCATCTCTTGCTGCGGCTGCGTGAGCTTGGGCGCGAGCACTGGGTTTCGGAGGATTGTTTGGCGCTCGAGGACAAGCGGCTGTATGAGCCCGATCCGGCACAGGCGTGGGGTCGGCTGCGCGGCCTCGCGCAGCTCGCGCCACCGTCGCGCGCCCGCGCCAAAGCCATCGCCGTCTGGCGCGAAAAACTGGCGCGCACCCGCGATCTGCCGCGCGCCTGGATACTGACCGATGCCGCGATTTTTTCCGTTGCGCAAGGCGCCGTGCCGCCGCTGAACGACAGCCTCGCCGCGAACCTGCAGGGTGCACTCGAGGAGGCAGCGAACGACGCGACCGATCAAGAACCCATTCAGGATGCACGTCCGACTCCCGAGCAGAAAGCCGTGATCGAACGTCTGGGCAAAATCGTCGATGCACGCGCGGCCGAACTCAAGGTCAGCGCGGAGATTCTCGCGCCGCGCGGAGAGCTCAAGGCGCTCGCCCTGGGCGCAAGCGTGCGCACGCTGCGCGAGTCGCACGCGCTGACGGGCTGGCGCCGGGAAGAAATAGGGACGCGGCTGCTCGACGCTATCGCTTGAACACCGCGCGCTCTACGCGCTTGAACACCGTATCCACATCGGCGTCGGCGTCCACGATCCGCAACAATCCGGCGGCCTCGTAATACTTGATCAACGGCTTGGTTTGCGCTTCGTACACCTCCAGACGCTTGCCGATGACTTCTTCCTTGTCATCCGGCCGTTGGATCAGTCGATGCGTGTCGCCGCACTCCTTGGAATGCGCGGCTGCCCCGGGCGCCGCGCTATACACATTGAAAACCTGTCCGCAGTCCTGACAAATTCTGCGGCCGGTCAAGCGTTTGAACAGGATGCCCAAATCCAGGTTCAAGAGTACGACCGAGTCGAGCGGCGTAGCCAAATCCTCGAGCATTTTTTCCAATGCTTCGGCCTGGGCGATGTTGCGGGGAAAGCCATCCAATATGAAGCCCTTGGCCGCGTCCGGTCGGCCTATGCGCTCGCGGATCATGCCGAGCACGGTAGCATCATCGACCAGTTTTCCTGAGTCCATGGCGGTCTTGGCGCGAAAGCCGAGATCCGTGCCCTTGGCAACCGCCTCGCGCAACAGGTCGCCGGTCGATATTTGAGGAACGCCGAAGGCTTTGACCAGCAACTGTGCCTGCGTGCCTTTGCCGGACCCGGGCGCTCCCACTAGAACTATTCTCATGATTCTCTAAAGTGGGTGAAAGCGCGCTACCGTACCTTTGAGCGTCGCGGTCGTCAAACCATGGAGCCTTTCTTAAGTATTCCACGTGAGCCGCGTTGGCTCTGCAAGGGAGCGGATGCAAGGCGCGCGGCGCCGGCCGTGGTTGATTCCACGGCCAAGCCGCGCAACGCCGCAGACGCCCCTTGCAGAGCCAACCCTTCGTACCCTAACGGATTTGCCTTCATTCGTCGTTGTCGCCTCCTCATTGGGTTATACCCAACCACGTCGGCTCCGCCTCGACTGAAGGCAAATCCGTCTCAGTCGCGGCCACGCGGAATACTGAGACAGGCTCCTAGCCGATCGGCTATTCTGCGCGCCTTGCGCCGAAGGGGGTCTCATGAAGAACGCGTTTTATGCACAATCCGGCGGAGTAACAGCCGTGATCAATGCCTCAGCCTGCGGCCTGATTGAGACGGCCCGCAAGCACCGCGACAAGATCGCCAAGGTATACGCCGGTCGGCACGGCATCATCGGCGCCTTGACCGAGGATATGATCGATACCAGCAAGGAGAGCCCGGCCGCCATCAGAGGCCTGCGCTACACGCCGGGCGGAGCCTTCGGATCCGCGCGTTACAAGCTGGCAGGGATCGACAAGAATCGCGCCCAGTATGAGCGTCTGATTGACATATTTCGCGCACACGATATCGGCTATTTCTTCTACAACGGCGGCAACGATTCCATGGACACCGCGCAAAAAGTGTCCGAGATCGCCGTGCACATGGCGGTGCCCCTAATCTGCATCGGGATTCCCAAAACCGTCGACAATGATTTACCCATCACCGATTGCTGCCCCGGATTTGGCTCCGCGGCCAAGTACATTGCCGTGTCCACGCGCGAGGCGGCGCTCGACGTGGCCTCCATGGCGCGCACGTCGACGAAGGTATTCGTGCTCGAAGTCATGGGACGGCACGCCGGCTGGATGGCCGCGGCCGGCGGTCTTGCCGGCGAAAAAGCCGGCGATGCGCCGCACATCATTCTGTTTCCTGAGATCGTTTTCGATCGCGCGCGATTCCTCGCCAAGGTCAAGTCGTCGGTGGAGAAATACGGCTACTGCGTCGTCGTAGTGTCCGAGGGTGTACGCGATCCCGACGGCAAATTTCTCGCCGAGGCCGGCACCAAAGACGCGTTCGGCCACGCGCAGCTGGGCGGCGTGGGACCGGTGGTCGCACAAATGACCCAGGAAGCCTTTGGCTACAAATTCCATTGGGCCGTCGCTGATTATTTGCAACGCTCGGCGCGCCACATCGCATCGAAGGTGGACGTCGAGCAGGCCTACGCGGTCGGCAAGGCGGCCGTCGAATTTGCGCTTCGCGGCAGAAACGCGGTAATGCCGGTCATTGTCCGCAAATCGGCAAAGCCCTACCGCTGGAGCATCGGCGAAGCGCCGTTAGGCAAGATCGCCAACAAGGAAAAGAAGCTGCCGCGCAACTTTATGACGGCGGACGGTTTCGGCATCACCGCAGCCTGCCGCGCGTATCTGTCGCCGCTCATCGGCGGCGAGGACTACCCTCCCTACGCCCGCGGTTTGCCCACCTATGTCACGCTCAAAGGTGTTAGCGTTGTCAAACGCCTGCGCACTCCGTTTGTGGTATAGTCCCGGCGCTTTTTTTAGCTATAAAATTATAGTTTTCAATAACATAAGTATCTACCGGAGACTAACTCATGACCCTTGACTGTGCGCTCTGGCTGGCAATTGCAGCAGGTGTTGTTGCGATCCTCTACGGCGTCATTTCGGTGCGCTGGATTCTGGCCCAACCCGCCGGCAATTCGCGTATGCAAGAAATCGCCGCGGCGATCCAGGCGGGCGCCAAGGCGTATTTGAATCGGCAATATTCCACCATCGCCATCGTCGGAGTCATTCTGTTCTTTGCACTCGGCTTTGGTCTGGACTGGGCCACCGCCGGCGGCTTCGCGGTAGGCGCCCTTCTTTCAGGGTCCGCCGGCTATATCGGCATGTTCATCTCCGTGCGGGCCAATGTGCGCACCGCGCAGGCAGCTCACTCGGGCATCAATGCGGCGCTCAAAGTCGCGTTCCGCGGCGGTGCGATTACCGGCATGCTGGTGGTCGGCCTCGGGCTTCTCGGCGTCGCCGGCTACTATCTCGCCATGCTGCGGTTTCTCGGCGATCCGGAAGCCGCATTGCGCTCGCTAGTCGGTCTTGCCTTCGGCGGCTCGCTGATCTCGATATTCGCGCGCTTGGGCGGCGGCATTTTCACCAAGGGCGCCGA
>PMMB01000282.1 GCA_003165495.1 Gammaproteobacteria bacterium
GTACGGACCGTGGACAGTGCTTTGAAGGAATCGTCCGCTGCCGCACGCATACGCGGCCGGACCTGTGGCTGCTGACTCATGATCTGCTTCAGGTTCTGTTCCAAGTGACCGCTCACGAGGCCCTGCACTCCAGTGCCGTAGGCGCGGATCAGGTTGACCATGAAATCCTGACTCAGAATGGGCTCAGCAAGATGTTCCTGCTCGGCAATCACCTGCAACAAAATACTGCGCGTAATGTCGACATTGTTTTTCTTGTCGACGACGACGAACTCGATCCTTTCGACGACCAAGCGCCTGACATCGGCCAACGTGATGTACCTGCTTTCAACCGTGTCATACAGGCGACGATTCGGATATTTTTTTATCACTCGCGGTTCGCTCATACGGCTCCTCGCTCGTGTTGGCCGACGCGCCGCCGGAAGATGCCGGTTCGTGCCTGACCACGCGTGACCAATCCTAGGGACTGACCGAGTAAGGATAGCGCAATGCAGCGCTAAGGCAAATCGGCATTTTTCTCTATATGTTTTAGTCAGTTACGCGCACATTCAAGCGTTTTGGGACCCGCTTGATGTCCCATTGCCCGATAGCCCAGCTCCAGGCTTCGGCAATGCTGGCCGTCGCCAGCGAATCGGGCTGGGCGAGCCCCAGCATCGAGAAGACCGCCAGAAGCTGCGGCAACGCCTTTGCTCCGTCCATTCGCACGCTGCGCCGCGACTTGGCGAGCTTCGTGTCATCGGACTCGGTGAGGACCGGTACGTGCGCATAGGCAGGCAGCGGCAGCCCCAGGAGCCGTTGCAAATAGATCTGGCGCGGCGTGTTGTCCAGGAGATCTGCGCCGCGCACGACATGGGTCACACCCTGTGCCGCATCGTCGACGACCACCGCCATTTGGTACGCGAATACTTGGTCGCGCCGTTTGAGAATAATATCGCCCACGGCGCCGGCGACGTCCTGGCGGAAGGTTCCCTGGATGCGATCGGAAAACAGGATCGACCCATGCTCGACCCGCAGCCGAGTGGCGGTCGGTACCCTTAAGGCCGATGGACCTGCGCGGCATGTGCCGGAATAGCGACTCTCGTCCTCTAGTTGCAGGCGACTGCAGGAACACTCGAAGGTCAGGTTGCGGACCTGCAAGGTCTGCAAAGCACCAACGTAGTGTTCGGTGCGATCGCGCTGGCGAACGATCTCGCCATCCCATTCGAAGCCGAATGCTTGCAAGGTTCGCAGGATGCCGGCCGCTGATCCCGCGGCCTCGCGCGGCCGATCGAGGTCCTCGATCCTCAGCAGCCAGCGTCCGCCGTGCGCCCGCGCATCGAGGTAGCTCGCCACCGCGGTATAAAGGGAACCCAAATGCAGGTCGCCCGAGGGCGTAGGGGCGAAGCGGCCTACATAGGGCTGCGTGCTACCGGTACCGGTCGTCGCGGTCGCCGTACTGCTTTTCGCGGCGTTCGCGCCGCTCCTGCGCTTCCACCGATAATGTGGCGACGGGTCGGGCTTCCAATCGCTTGATGCCGATTTCCTCGCCGGTCTCGAGGCAGTAGCCGTACGAACCATCCTCGATACGCTTTAGCGCCTCGTCTATTTTCCGAATCAGCTTGCGCTCGCGGTCGCGGGTGCGCAGCTCGAGGCTGAATTCCTCTTCTTGAGTAGCTCGGTCGTTCGGGTCGGGGAAGTTGGCCGCTTCGTCCTTCATGTGCAGTACGGTGCGGTCTACCTCAACCATCAGATCCCGTTTCCAGCTCTGCAGTATCCGAGCGAAATGCTCCAACTGCTCCTTGTTCATGTATTGCTCGCCGCGGCGGGCGATGTACGGTTTCACGTTGCGCGGGCCCGCCAGCAAACCGGCGGAAGCAGCGGATTCGCCGTCGCCGTCCTCGTCGTTGAGCGGCACGCGAGTCATTACGAGCGGGCGAATATCGAATTTGATCGGCGCAACCTTCTCATTGCTTGCTTTGGCTTGTTCCGGCTTCGCGCGCGGCACTTTCACGGCCGCGAGTTTGACCGTCACGGGTTTTGCAAGCGCGGGTTTTGCAATCACGGGTTTTGCGATCACGGGCTTTGCGAGCGCGGGTTTTGCGATCACGGGTTTAGGGGCTGGCTTATTGGGTTTCACTGTTACCTTCGATGTGGGATGCGATGGCTTGGCTTTCGCAGGCGGACGTACCACCTTTTTGGGAGCGGCTGCTTTGTGAGTCGCTTTCTTGGGTGTCGCCTTACCTGGCCGCTTAGCCGCTTTATTGGGTTTCTTCGAGGGCATTTGAGTCTCCGCCTCCTAACGAAAGAGCGCGCGATTATACCGACGCAATCAGGCGTGTACAGGCCACTTACGCAACATATTTTTTTAGCTTAAGCCTATGATTGAAAAGCGAAACCCCTGGGACGTGGGGCAGGGAGGGTGCGGACGCGCTCCTTCCTAAGCCCTAGGGAAGGGTAATGGAGCTGGCGCAGGTCCAGCCGGACTGCCGGTGTTCTGCCACCACAGTCGTATAAATGCCGCCGCGCACGTTGAATTTCGCCAAAAGGCGCATGAATCGCGGCGCAGTCGCCGCCACCAGGTCGCCCAATATCTCGTTGGTCACCGCCTCGTGGAATGCGCCGCGGCTGCGGAAAGACCAAATATAGAGTTTCAGGGACTTCAACTCCACACAGCGCTCATGGGGAACGTATTCCAGCTTGAGCGTGGCGAAATCCGGCTGTCCCGTTTTCGGGCAGAGACAGCTAAACTCCGGGATGATCATGCGTACGGTGTAGTCCCGCTCGGGCGCCGGGTTTGCGAAGGTTTCCAAACTGGTGCTGGGTTCAGTCATGGGCGGAACGGCGGATCGTCGGGGGTTCACGAAAGTGACGTTTACTTTACACTACGCGCCTCATTGACGGCCACGCGCCTAGGTTCACGGAAATAATGCGCTTAACGAAACTCAAGATTGCCGGCTTTAAATCCTTTGTCGACCCGACGACCGTCACCTTTCCGAGCAGTCTGACGGGGGTCGTGGGCCCGAACGGATGCGGAAAATCCAACATNNNNAACGGCTCGTCCGCGCGCAAGCCCTTGGGGGCAGCATCGGTCGAACTGGTGTTCGATAACTCCGACGGCAAGATCGGGGGAGAGTACGCGGCCTACAACGAGGTCGCCCTGCGTCGCGCGGTAAGTCGGGACGGGACCTCCGATTACTTCATCAACGGCA
>PMMB01000189.1 GCA_003165495.1 Gammaproteobacteria bacterium
CGACGCGTTGGACGAGCGCGGCACGTTGGTCGCGGCCGACTGACATGAACCTGCGGCCGCGCCACCGTGAAGACCCCGAAATCAATTTGATTTCGATGATCGACGTAATGCTCGTGCTGTTGATCTTTTTCATGGTGTCGACCACGTTCAACCTGGAGGGACGCGTCAAGGTTCAGTTGCCGCAAGCGAGCGAGACTNNGGCAGCTACCGGGTCAATGAGCGCACCTTGATCAACGCCAGCCCCGATACTCTACGTGCCGCGCTGCTCAAGGAAGCCGGTGCGGACCGCGGTCCCATCACGATTCGCGCCGATGCGCGCACCACGCACCAAGCGGTGGTGACGGCCATGGATGTGGCAGGCAGGCTGGGCTTCGCCCAATTGAATATCGCGACCATCCATGAGGAAGCGCCACCTTGAGGTCGGCCACGCTTGCGGTCCTGAAACCTGCCGGCGATTCTTGGTCGATCTATCGGCGGCTGATGCAATACGCCAGACCCTATATCGGCGTATTTATGATCGGCGTGTTGGGCGCCGCCTTGTTCGCATCGTCCAATGCTGCGCTGGCGTACTTGGTCCGGAATTTTCTGCACGGCGCGTTCCTGGTGAAGAATCCCGATGTACTGTGGGAGGTACCGCTCGGAGTCGTGGTGTTGTTCACGCTGCGAGGGATCGGCGACTATGTGCAGAGCTACTTTCCCAGCTGGGTCGGAAGACAGGTCATCAAGGGACTGCGGCACGATGTGTTCTCGCACTATTTGCGGTTGCCTACGGCGTATCTTGATCGGCAGCAGTCGGGGCACTTGCTCTCAAAACTGACCAATAACATCGAGCTGGTGGCGGCGGCGGCGACCGGCGCGGCGATTTCCCTCATCAGCGACAGCTTAAGCATTCTCGTGCTGTTGGGAACGCTGTTCTACATGAACTGGCGCCTGGCGGTATTCTGCATCGTCGCGGCGCCTGTCATTGCATTGCTGATGCAAATTGCCAACCGCAGCTTCCGCCGTTACAGCGAGCGAATTCAAAATTCCATGGGTGATATCACGCGAGTCGCCAAAGAGGCGATCGATGCGCATCGGCTGATCAAGATTTTCAACGCCGAAGATCATCAAACCGAGCGATTCGAACAGGTCAATGAGCACAACCGCGCGTCGAACATGAAGCTGATTCGCGCGCGAGCCATCAGCAATCCAGTCGTGCAATGCATCGCGGCGGTTGCGCTCGCCAGCGTGCTCTACGTCGCGATACGGCAAGTGTTTTCCCACCACATGCAGTTCGACGACTTCTTCGGTTTTTTGACCGCATTGATGCTGATTCCGGCGCCGCTGCGCAGTTTGGTCAATATGAGCGGGCCCCTGCAGCAGGGCATTGCGGCGGGCCAAAGCGTGTTCGAGATCCTGGATCTTCCGACCGAAGGCAGCGGCGGTTCGCTTAAGCTGGCGCGCGCGCGCGGCGATATCGAGTTCCGCAACGTGTCGTTTGCTTATGCCAGTGACAAAGGCGACGTGTTGCGGAATGTAAGTTTTCATGTGCGTCCCGGCGAAACCGTAGCCATCGTCGGGCCCTCGGGGAGCGGCAAGACGACGCTGGTCGGCCTGGTCCCGCGCTTCTACGACGCACAGCAGGGTTCGGTGCTGCTGGACGGTGTCGATGTACGCGAGTATCGGCTGACGGACTTGCGTTCGCAGGTGAGCCTCGTCAGCCAGGACGTGGTGCTGTTCAACGACACCATCCGCAACAACATCGCCTTCAATGCCGTCGATAAAACGGATGCGGAAGTGGAGGCGGCCGCACGTGCCGCCAATGTGATGGAATTCGTCGCCCAGCAACCGCAGGCTTTCGATACCCCCTTGACGGACCGCGGACAGAATCTTTCCGGCGGACAGCGGCAACGAATATCCATCGCACGGGCGCTGCTCAAGGATTCGCCCGTGCTGATCTTGGACGAAGCCACCGCGGCGCTCGACAACGAATCGGAGCGCCGCGTGCAGTATGAACTCGGCGTTTTGATGCGGGGCCGCACCACACTGGTGATCGCGCACCGCTTGTCCACGGTCGAAGGCGCGGACCGCATCATCGTCCTCGACCAAGGTCGAATCGTAGAAAGCGGCACCCATCAGGAACTGCTGGCGCGAGGCGGCTTGTACGCGGCACTGCATGGGATGCTGATCCACGCTTAAGAAAAGCGCCAATCGAATGTTGGTTCAATCCTGGCTCAATCGGATTTGGTACGAGCGCGCGACGCCGCCTTGGTGGATGTTGCCCTTGTCGCTGTGCTACGGCGCGGCGGCGGGATGCCGACGCTATCTGTACGCCAAGCGTCTGCGTAAATCGACCGAGGTTTCATCGCCGGTGGTGGTGGTCGGAAACTTGAGCGTGGGGGGAACCGGCAAGACGCCACTTGTCTGCTGGCTGGTTGCGCGCCTGACGGATCTCGGATTCAAGCCGGGNNGGTGGGCGACGAATCCATTTTGTTGGCGCGCCGCACGGGCGTGCCGGTGGCGATCGGCCGCGATCGCCCGGCGGCGGCGCAACTGCTGGTGAATGCGGGATGCGACGTCGTCGTGAGCGACGATGGTTTGCAGCATTACGCCATGGCCCGCGATTGCGAGATCGTCGTCATCGACGGCGACCGCCGCTTCGGCAATGGTTGGCTGCTGCCGGCCGGCCCGTTGCGCGAGACGCCGGCAAGGTTGGCTGCCGCGGACGCCATCGTGGTGAACGGCGGACGGGCGCTGCTCGACGGCGCCCTCAGCATGCGGCTCGAGGCGAAAAGCGCCTTGAGCCTGATCGGCGGTGCCGTGAACGCCTTGGACGAGTTTGCGGGCCGTTCGGTGCACGCCATCGCCGGCATCGGCAATCCCGAGCGATTTTTCAAGATGCTGCGCGCGCACGGTATCGAAGTTATCGGTCATCCGCTGCCGGACCACGCGCATTTGCAGGCCGCCGACATTTCCTTCGCCGACGAGCGTCCGGTGCTCATGACCGAGAAGGATGCCGTAAAATGCGCCGGGATTGCCGGGCCGCATCATTGGTATGTACCGGTGACCGCGAGTTTCGACGGCGGCGAATCCAATGTGCTGCTCGACATCGTGACTCAGGCTATTCATAGGCGCGCTGCGCTTCGTTAAGGGTGTTATGGATAAACGATTGCTCGACTTGTTGGTATGTCCGATTTGCAAAGGACCATTGCGCAGCGCCGGCGCTGGCAATGCCCTCGAGCTCGTGTGCCGGCCGGATCGGCTGGCCTACCCCGTGCGCGAGGGAATTCCCCTGATGTTGCCGGAGGAGGCTCGCGTTTTAGGCGCCGATGATCCCTTGCTGGACCGTTAGCGCAGATCTCGACACATGTTCCACGTCATCATACCGGCGCGGTTTTCCGCTTCGCGGCTACCCGGCAAACCTCTCCTCGTCATCGGCGACCGGCCGCTGATTCAATGGGTCTGGCAATGCGCGCGGGCGAGCGGTGCGGCATCGGTAGTCGTTGCAACCGATGATGTCCGCATTTTTGATTCGGCCCGGAGCTTCGGCGCCGACGTTGAGATGACTTCGGCCCAGCACGCTTCAGGTACGGATCGGATCGCCGAAGTAGTGCGCGCGAAAGGCTTTGCGGCCGGCGACATTGTCGTGAACCTGCAGGGCGACGAACCCATGATGCCTCCGGCGACGGTGAACGAAGTCGCGGAAGCCTTGAATGCGCGGCCGCAGATCGACATCGCAACGGCCGTCACGCCCATCCGATCGTTGGCGGAATTTCTCGATCCCAGCTGCGTGAAGGCGCTGCGCGCCCGCGACGGACAGGCGCTGTACTTCAGCCGCGCACCGGTACCCTGGCCGCGTGACGGCGCGACGGCCGGCCGGCCGACCCGCTTCGCCGGCGCGTGGCGGCATATCGGCATCTATGCCTACCGCGTGCGCAGCCTGCTGCAATTCGCGTCCTGGCCGCCGACGCCGCTCGAGGAGACCGAGAGGCTCGAGCAGCTCCGCGCATTAGAGCACGGCATGCGGATTCACTTGGTGACATTGTCCGAGGCGCCGCCCGCGGGCGTCGATACGCCGGAAGACCTGGAGCGCGTGCGCGCCAGTCTGACGGGCCCGGTCAACTGACACCCTGATATTGCAACACAAAGTCCAGAATGAGCCGGCTGGCGTCAGGACCGGCGTCGTCGTTGAATTCATAGCGGATATCGCCGCCGCTCCAAGCATGACCCAATCCTTCAATTAGAACCTTGCGCAGTACGATCCGCCCCTGCTGCGTATAGTCGTGCTGTCGGCAGGTGCGGCCCCCGCTGTCGGTGCTCCGCTCGCCGGACGCCAACAGCGCACCGAATGTTGGATCGATGAATTCAGCCCGTGCCTGCAGCTGCTCGATGATGCGATCTGCATTGACGGGATTGACTGTCGCATCGCGGTCACCGTGGATCACGAGCGTCGGCACCATGACCGCGGACTCGTGCGTCTCACGCGCGAGTCGCCGCGCCGTATCGACAGCCGCGGCGGATGGCCCGGACCGCATCGCAGAAAGCGCTTGCGCGGGCGAAGTTGCAGCGCCGAACATCACCCCGGAATGGATGGCGCAGGCGGCAAATAATTGACTGTGGCGCACGGCCAAGACGCAGGCCATCGCACCACCGGCGGACATTCCCACAACATAGACGCGGCGAGGATCAATTGGGCGGCGGTTTGTGACTCGAGCGATCAAACGCGCAATCAAGGCCGCTTCGCCGTGGCCTTCAAGGGAGGCCGACTCGAACCAGTTCCAGCAACGCAGCGGGTTCGAGCGCGTGCTTTGCTCCGGATAAAGCACCGCACAGCGGCCTTCTTCGGCCAGTGCGTTCATGCGCGTACCCTCGGCAAAACTGAGCGAATCTTGCTTGCATCCATGCAACATGACGATGAGCGGCAGGGCGTCGCGGCGCGAGGAACCGCTCGGTAGATAAAGCCGATACTCGAGCTCGAGGCGCCGGCTCCGTCCGAATAAGCCTGCGGCATGCGAATCCTTGAATCTCGCCACGAGGAATCGGCTGCGACCCTTTTCGCGCGATCGCGGTATGAACGGCAACCAACGGCGCATCGAATTCACTATGACGTGTTCTCCGCAAAATGCGCGACTATAGCAAACGCTACAGGAACGAAAGCGCTTGGTTTTTGTCCAGACTCGACATAGAGTTCACGAAGAGTAACGAACGGGAGTCGATCTTTGACTGACGTGATTGCTTTCGCCCCCGGTCGCGTCGGCGTGTCGGACGCTGCGCGTAAGTTGATCGAAACGCTTAAAGAAGAATATGGCGCGATCATGTTTCATTTGTCCGGCGGCTGCTGTGATGGCAGCGCGCCGATGTGCTTTCAGGTCGGAGAGTTCAGGCTAGGCGGCGTGGATGAAAAGGTGGGCGAAATAGTGGGCTGTGAATTTTGGATGGACCGAGAGCAATTTCGGCGGTGGGCGCATACGCAGTGGACGGTGGACGTGGTGCCAGGGCGAGGCGCAAGTTTTTCGCTGGAGGCACCGTTGAACATGCGATTTCTCATTCGTTCGTCACTCTGCGCGGTTCCTCCCCCGACTGCGCAGTCCATATCGCGCTGACCCGTTTCGACGGCGATGTCCTCTTGCACCGCACATAATTTTCGCAAAAGTAGTAACATAATGTCTTGACTGCATATTATTTATCTTTATTAAACAACTACTTATGCCATTTTAAGGGCTCACAGCGGTTTCTCTTGCACTGCATACAAAATGCGCTATAATGGCACCTGTACCGACACCACCGATCCAGGAGCTAACATGAACGACTCAACTTTTGATCCCAAAGCAATCTTCGAAACCTATCGCAATGCGTTCGCGCCGGCGTTGAAGGCCCAGCAGGATGGCATCAAGGCCATAGACCGCGTTGGCCGCTACCAGTACGCCGTTGCCGGCGACTATTTGGAGTGGAGCCTGGCCCAGGCTAAGGCCGCCATCGGCTCGCAGACGCCCGCCGAGTTCGTGTCCAAGCAAGTGGAACTCACCACAGCGCTCAGCGAAAAGCTTCGCGCGCGCGCGCAGGAGTTTGTCACGCTGGCGACCGACACCCAGACCGGCTTCACCGACCTGGTGAGCGATGCGACATCCAAAGTCGCAGAACTGAGCAGGAAGAAAGTGGGCTGACGCCGCACATCGGCGCCGCTCATATGGCGCCGCTCTTAGTAGCTGCCGGTCGCGGGTCACCGATTCGCGATGCATCCAAGGCAGAAGGCGGGGGGGCCGAAAGGCACCCCGCTGGCGGCTTTATACTTGCAGCTAGTCAGTAGATCGCAACGGCCAAATAGACCAACAACAAGCACCGTGCACCATATGACCAAGCCAATCGTCGACATTGCCATGTCATCAGAACCTCAGGACCGGGCCGAACTGGCGCGTGCTTTGCGCGCGCAGCTGGCAACAGTGACGGGCGGGTTGGCCCCCGACGTCTATGTGGGCGCGTGGTGGGACTGGTATCTGAACCTCGCCAAAGAACCGCCCAAACAGCTGCAGATCATGCAGGATGCAATCGCCAAGACGGTCGACAACTGGAACTTTGGCCTGCGGGCCGCCGCCGGCCAGCCGCTTTCACCGGCCGAGGGCGATGATCGCTATCGCGGCGATGCCTGGGCTCAGTGGCCCTTCAACGTGTACGCACGCAGCTACCACAATTACGTCGACTGGTGGCAGAAGGCCTGGTCGAATGTGCCGGGCGTGGTCCCCGAGAATGAACGCACATTGGATTTCGTGGCCCGCACTGCTCTGGAGGCTATCTCCCCAGCCAACTATCTTGCCACCAACCCCGAGCTGCTGGAAACCACCCGTGCCGAATCTGGCAAGAATCTGGTGCGCGGCTTCAGCAACTGGCTCGAGGACATCGCGCGCTCCGTAGGCGCCAAGCGATCGATCGGCACCGAAAAATTCATCGTCGGCCGCGATATCGCCGCAACACCGGGTAAAGTCGTGCTGCGCAACGAGCTTGTCGAATTGATCCAGTATTCCCCCGCGACCGAGACGGTCTTCGCCGAGCCGATCCTGATCATCCCGGCTTGGATCATGAAGTACTACATCCTCGACCTGTCAGCCAGCAATTCCTTGGTGAAGTACCTGGTCTCGCAGGGTCACACGGTGTTTATCGTATCGTGGAAGAATCCGAACGCCAGCGACCGCGGGTTCGGTATGGACGACTACTTGCGGCTCGGCATTCAGGACACCGTCGACGCGGTCTCGCGCATCGTACCGGACCAGAAAATTCAATCGGTGGGTTACTGCATCGGCGGCACACTTCTATCCATCGCCGCAGCGCGCTTCGCTGCCGACGGTGATCAGCGGCTGGCGAGTGTGACACTGCTCGCGGCACAGCAGGATTTCAGCGAGCCAGGCGAGCTGTCGGTTTTCATTAGCCCGAGCCAGCTCGATATGCT
>PMMB01000169.1 GCA_003165495.1 Gammaproteobacteria bacterium
GTCGGTTGGGCGGCATTTTCCGGCGATACCGAAAGCGCGGGCGAATATCTCAGTGGCCTCGAATTGCTGTCGTCCCTACGCCTCTGCAGTAACGTACCCGGTCAGTGGGCGGTGCAGACGGCGTTGGGCGGCTATCAAAGCATTCGCGAACTGACGCGTCCCGGCGGCCGGCTGTACGAATCGCGACAGACCATTCTCGATGGCGTCGCGCGCAGCAAATATCTGCGGCTCGCGCGCCCCATGGGTGCGCTGTATTCCTTCGTCGAGGTACGCAGCGACGTACTGCCGGACTTCGACGATCAGACATTCGCGCTCGATTTGCTGGAGAACAAACATGTCTTGGTCGCGCCGGGCGTGAGCTTCAACGTCCCGTACCGAAACTGCTTTCGCATTACCAATCTACCGGAGCCGCAAGTGCTCGCGACCGTGTTCGCACGCATCGAAGAAGTGCTCGAGGCGCAGGCCGCGGCGCGACCGGAGCTGCAACTGGTCGGGCTACGGAATCCGATGTGACCGGCCTGATGGCGGCCGTCACGGCCGGCCATACCGTTCTGGCGCCGAACACCGAACTTGCGGCAGCGCTGTTCGATGCGGTCGAGCGCACTTACCGGCAGGCCGGCCGCGACGTTTGGCCCACCCCGCGAGTGCGCGATTTCGGCAGTTGGCTGCGGGAAAAGCATGTCGGGCGACAATTAGCGGACTCCATGTCGCCGCGCGCCTTAAGCGATATCGAGGAGCGCGAGTTGTGGCGTGCGGTGATCGACTCGAGCGGCGTGGGCCGGGACATTCTCGAACCCGCCGGCGCCGCGCGTGCCGCGCGACGTGCCCGTCGCGCGTTATACGAGTACGGCATCCCGCTGCCAGCCGTCGCCGACCACGCCTCGGCTTCCGAGGAGTCGCGGGCATTTCTCGACTGGAACCGGCGATTCGATGAGCGCTGTAGGGCTTTGGATTGCATCAGCGCCGATGAATTGCTCAGTCTAACTTCGCCGCCCGCGCAACCCATCACGTGGATCGAGAGTCCGGCGTGGCGGCCCATGGCTCGCCAATGGCTGCAACGCCATGGCCGGATGCTGGCGGCGCCCGGCAATGTTTCGCGGACGGCGTGCCGGCTGAATACCGCGTCACCCGCGGCCGAGTTGGCGGCGATCGCCGACTGGGCGCTGGTGAATCTGAATGCAACGGCGCGGTTTCGGGCCTGGGTCTGCGTCCCGGATTTGAACCTGCGCCGCGCGGAAGTGGTGGATGCAATGGATGCGGCACTGGCGCCGCAGCGCTTTACCTTGTCCGACGGCGCCGGCGCGGCACCCTATGCCGTGGCCGGCGGCACTGCGCTCGCCGAGTTCGCCCCGGTGCGCGCGGCATTGGAGATCTTGACCGCGAGCTTAGGGCTGGTCCACTTCGAGCAATTCAGCGCCCTGTTGCGCGCGCCGGAACTGCATGTGTCCGCGGCCGAAGCCGGCGCCGCGGCTCTCTTGGATGTGCAGTTGCGAACGCAAGGCCCCAGCGAAGCCGATCTGACGACGTGGTTGGCGCTCGCGGAACGAATTGCGGCTGCGCGCAGCATCGGCCCCGTCGCCGCCTTGCAGCGGATGCAGGGCGCGCTTCGAGCGCTCGAGGACTTGCGCGGCAATCATCCCATCAGTCGCTGGGTTCCGGCGTGGATCACGGCCCTCGAATTGGCTCCATGGGCGCTGCGGCATCGTTGGTCGAGTTCAGAGTACCAGGCGGCGGAGCGTTTTCGCGAACTCTTAAGCAAGCTGGCCACCGCGGATGCGCTCTTCGGCGCACATTCTCGCGGTTCGGCGCAGCACATCTTGCGGCGCGCGGCGCGAGATACGGCGTTTCAAGCGCAAACCGGCATTCCGCCCATTTGGGTGAGTGGACAGCTCATCGACCCGTGGCTGAATTACGATGGCCTGTGGGTCAGCGGCTGCAACGACGAGAGATGGCCGCCTCCTGTCGAGGCCATCCCCTTGCTACCCGTGAGATTGCAGCGCGACTTCGGCGTGATCGCTGCCGCGCCGGAATCGCAATTGCAGTTCGCGCTCGAGTTGCAGAATCGTTGGGCCGCGCGCGCGGGTCAATGCGTGTTCAGCTACGCCGATCCGGGCGACGGCCGGCCGGCCGCAGCCAGTCCGTTGTTGCCGGACATCGCGGCAACTTCATCCCCGGCGCTGCCTCGGCCGCACTGGCGCGCGCTTCTGCAGGCCCAACCTAGGCTCGAGCGGTTGACGGATGAACTCGCTCCGGCGTTTGGCATAGGCGAGCGCACGCGCGGCGTGTCTACATTGAGAGCCCAGTCGCGCTGCGCTTTTCGCGGCTTCGCGCAGACGCGCTTGAGGTGTGAACGTCTCGAGCGGCCGGTGCCGGGGTTCAACGATCGCGAACGCGGCGAATTGATGCACCACGCGCTCGAGCACATTTGGTCGGTGCTGCGCGACTCGAGTGCATTGCTCACCATTACACCGGACGCACAGGGGCGGCTGCTGAATGACGGGGTGGCGCGCGCGCTCGCAAAAGTATGCCGTGTTCGCGATCCGGGTCCGCGTTGGCGGCAGCGGGAACGCAAGCGCATGGGGGGCGTGCTGCACAAATGGTTGGCGGTCGAACGGCAGCGCGAGCCCTTCGAAGTGGAACGCCTGGAGCAAGGCGCACAAGTGGCGCGGCACGCGGGACTCGAGTTCAATGTGCGAATCGACCGCGTGGATCGGCTCGCCGACGGTGCGCGCGTCTTGATCGACTACAAAACGGGCATCGCGACCGCCGATTGGCGCGGTGAGCGGCCTGACAACCCTCAATTGCCCATCTATGCACTGTTGCTTCCCGTGGCCTTGGTCGCGGTCGCCTACGGCCGCGTGAACGCCGGCGAATGCAGTTTCATCGCCGAAACGGAACGGTCCGCGATCTTCAAGCCGGGCGGCCGAAAATCGCCGCTCGAGGGCATGCCGAGCCTTGCGGCGCTGATCGAGGTGTGGTCGTCTCGCATCGAGAATCTTGCCGCGGATTTCGCGGCCGGCCGGGCGGCCGTAGCGCCCACCGTGCGTGCCTGCAATACGTGCCGACTCCACGGATTGTGCCGCGTGCCGGCAGCGCTCGAGGACGCGGTGGACTCTCATGACTGACGGACGAATCGCGTCCGACAAGGCGGCTCGCGAGCGAGCCATCGAGGCGGACGGCTCGGTACTCGTCCAAGCGCCCGCGGGCTCGGGTAAAACGACGTTGCTGGCGCAGCGCTACCTGCGGCTACTGGCTCTGGTCGATGCGCCGGAGCGTATCTTGGCGCTCACGTTCACGCGCCGCGCCGCGGAGGAAATGCGCGAACGCGTGCTGCTGGCGTTGGGCGCCGCGCGCCTGGAGCGCTGTCCGGCGAGCATGAATCGCGAGACCTGGAATTTGGCGGTCGTTGCGAGCCGGCATCTGGTTGCTTTGCACCTTGATATCGAACGCCAGCCGGCGCGGCTGCGCATCGAGACCATCGA
>PMMB01000327.1:0-3874 GCA_003165495.1 Gammaproteobacteria bacterium
ATCCGGCAATGAGCACGGTGGCGAACACGACAACCGTGGGCAACCATCCGAAGCTGCGCTGACGAATCGGCCCGGTCACTTGGGTTTATGGCCCACGTGAAAAATATAATTGAGCGTCAGCGTGGCGCGCTTGCTGCCCGAAAGGTCCTGGTAGTCGGCGACCAGAGTGACGTCGCTGCGCAAATGCGGCAGCGGCTTAGTGATACCTACATAGCCTTCCCGGAGCCTGTGCCCTGGAACCAGGACGACTATCTCGTTCGATACGGCCCCCAATATGACCGGCGACGCCTGGCCGAATGCCACGCCCCCGAGGAAGCTCACCGCGGCGCCGTATATGTCGATTCGTGCGGCCGTCAGACGCGTGCCGAGATTGCCGCTCACCGAGTATGAATAAGCGACCGACGTCAGAAGGTGGGGACCCCACAGGTAGGAGAGCCCGACCTTGGGCAGATTTCCGTGAATCGTTTCGATATCGAAGTTCCGATCTTCCAGCTGCGCGGAGAATCGATGGTAGTACGTGCCGATCACTCCGACCGCCTCGATCGCATAGTGAAAGGCTTTCGGGCCGTCATCGCCCGCGCCCTCGTGAGCTTCGCCGTACACGCTGTAACGGGCATCGCCGGTTCCGCGCGTCACGGATCCGTTGACTGAGCCAAACGTCCAATTTGAAGTGAAGAGTGTCTGGTGCTCGATCGCGACTCCGGCAAGCGTGTCGGCGTCGAAGTTGTGCAGCCAGCTGACCGATCCGCCACCGCCGCCGTTGGTTCCCGTGAGAGTGGAACCGTCGGCACTCAGAGCGATCCGGTCGTCGGACGTCGACGGCACGATTGGAGCCGCTGTCGGGTCCGCCCCAAGCGCCGCGTACGGCGCAAACAGAGGGGCCGCCAACGCGGCAATAATGAGCCGGCCAAAATTCATCGCAGTTGCCGCATGGTGCCTGTGACCACACTCGAACTCGAGCCAAACGGATCGGCCGTCCCCCCTTTGGCGACTGGGAGAAATGACACCGAGAAAATACGCTCCTCCTCGCCCGCCAGCGCTATTGCAGAGCTCGTCAGCTGATAGATTCGCGGTCCGATCTCAATGTGCATCTTGCGCCGTCCGGTGAGTCCAGGTTCCCACCAGTGCGGCCCTAGATCCGCCTGCGGCAGCCAATGTGCGACATCCGCCCCGACTTGCGCGGCGCCGAACAACCCAACCAGAAGCTTGTTGAACGCTAAAACACGCCCGCGTGCATCGACCACCAAGGCCGCATATTCAGAGGTGTCCAACGCCGCCTTGAGGCAAAAAACCTCGGTTGCGTCCGCGATGGTCAAAAGCGCCAAGCGGCGTCCCTTGTGCACGAGGTGCAGCACTCGCAACTGCGTCAGTCGCAATTGGTCCGCGACCCGTATGCCGGTCAAAGGCGCGGCGCTCCCTGAACCCACGATCAGTTCGTTGACGATGTCGGGATAAGAGAACCGCACCGCCTCGAAGAGAGTGCTATCTTCGAGCGGTTCATCGGATCCCAGATAGTCGATCGCGAACTCGCTGGCTGCGACGATTCGCAGGGTGTCCGGCTCGATCAGCAGAGCCGGCACGGGCAGCCGCTCGATCAGAGTGACCCACAGCTCCTGCCCGCGCTCCGCTTCGGTTTGCGCGAGGAGGCTATGCGCCGTCAGCCGTTCGAATATCGTGCCGACATATTCGGCCGCTATCGCACAAGCGAACAGAGCGATGGTAAATACCTCGAGCAGCACGATCAGATAGCGTGACGGGGCATAGAATCCCGAGAACGACGGCTGCGCCACCGTGGCTTGACGGCCGAACAACGCGCTAAGCCAGGTGTCGCCGCCGAACAGCCCGCTCGCATACCAACGCAATTCCGGAGCCTCGCTCAGAGCCACGATGGCGACGACAAGGACACTCAACGTAGCGATGAGATAGGGGTGCCAGCGTGAAAGAAAAATCGCACCGATGACCGGCAGCGCAAATATCGTGAGAAACATGGGATTTTGAAGCGCACCCACATGCTTCCAGATGAAGCCGATCAGGATGACGCCGACCACGTCCAGCAGCGTCAACGCGCGGTCGCGCCACCGGCCGGGGGAGGGCGTTGGGGACGCCAGGATGGTGAACGCGACGTGAATCCCACCCAGGGCAAGCAGACCCCAAGTCGCCGTTCCGATATCCGCCTCGAAGCCGTTGACAAACCAGGGCACGCCTACGGCCACCAAAATGGCGACGATTGTCAACAACCAGACATCGTCCAGGAGATGAATCCGCGGATTCTGCCAGATCGGACGCGGTATCAACTGGGTGCTGTCGAGATTTGGCCTCACGGGACTACCCCTCTAGCGCACATTGGGCTGTGCTTCGACGAGCGCACTGGTTTTGCTGACGGGATTGTTGGCGAAGTTGTTGTTTTCCAAGAAAGGTTGCGCTAGAACCTTTGAGCCGTTGGGCGGCTGAAAGTCTTCAACATGCAGCGCGTAAGCGTGGGCCCGCAACACTTGATTGCCCCGCAAGTTTGGAGAGTCGCCGATCACATCGATTCCGTTGAACTTCGGCTCGATGATGGTGTTGTCGACCGCCGTGCTGACGCTGCGTGGATCGCCGAGCACGAAGGCTATGCCGTAGCCGCAATTGTGGATCCGGTTTGCCCGCACCAGCGTGTTGGACGACCCTCGTACCATCACGCCATACGCGGCTAGCCCTTCCATTTCGTTGTTCTCGATGATTGTGCCGCGGGTGTTTTCGACGACGATACCCATCGATGCGCCGCCATTGATGCGGTTCCCCCGGATCACCGCCCCGGCGCCTACCACGTGCACGTCAGCCTCATGGGCGTTGATGAAGTCGTTACGCTCTATTAGTACCGGAACGTTTCCGGTGACGATTGCGGTGCCGTCTTCCGTAAACTTGTTGTCATGGATGCCGATGACATCGTCGTGCGAATCCGGCGCGCTTCGCACGGCCCAAACGCCGGCGTCCTTATTTTCAACAAACTCACTATTGGCTACTACCGAATTGTGCCCCGATGCCCCGAAGCGCACTCCGAGGCGGTCCTTCTGGAAGTGGTTGCGCTCCAACAACGTGTCGCTGGCATTTTCGGCAACTTCCACGGCGACGTCGCACGATTCGATGGTCGATGCTGAAAGCCGAAATCGCACTGCGCGCACCAGGATCGCGGTGGCGGGACAATTTTTGATCGTAATGCCTTCGATCGAGGTATTTGAGCCCGAGATATCCAGCACCGGTCCGGCGTTGAGCGCCTGCGCATCGATCTCGGCTCCTGACGCTTGCCCCACGAGCCTGACCCCATTCCCATTGACGAATGCCGGTAGGGCAGTTTCGAGGCTGATCTTCGGAATTTCGATTGAGATGCTGGTGGGACCTTTGGCGCTTGCCACGAGAAACAAGGCTTCGCGCAGCGTGCCGGGTCCTCGGTCGCCGGCGTTGGTGACATGAACCAGGACGGTTTTTTCCGAAGAGCGCTGTGGTGGTGCCCGTTGCGTTACATACCAATGGCCGAGCGCGGCCAAGCCTCCCAGCAACACGAACACGCCAATGGCTACGAGGGAGCGGCCTCTAATAGCCATGCTCAAGTTCCCTTAAGTCTTTTTTCTAGAACGAACACGGCATGCCAGGAGCGCTTGACGGCGCGGCGTCCGAAAAGCGCGTGAATGGGCAATGACAGGGCGGTCGCCAGCGCGAGGAGGCTCAGCGACATGGTTCCGGGCAGTTTGCGCAGGTGCGGCAACAGCCGTGTCCGAAACCGCGCTGGATCAACGCCGGTCAGCGCGCGCAGCTCAAGACCACAATCGCGGATCATCGTGAGATAAACGTCGCGATGGCGTGCCGTAAACACCGTCGAATCGCAATGATTCGTCAC
>PMMB01000327.1:3890-8002 GCA_003165495.1 Gammaproteobacteria bacterium
CCTACACTGAGATTGGAAAGATCCTGCACTTGGAAGCGGCAGCGGTCGGCAACACCCTCGATAGCCGCGCGTTGTTGGGCCTGCGCGATCATCGTAGGACTAAGGTCCACGCCCATTACATGAGCGCCGCGCGCAGCAAGCAGCCGGCTCCAGCGCCCAACGCCGCACCCTACGTCCAATACGCGGGTTCCAGCGCTTACTTTCAGCCATGGCTCGAGTGCCAGGCGTTGCTCCAGGTGAATCGCGCGATTGTAGAACTCGGGCATGCCGTACGCACATACCGCGGCCAGTCCATCGCGTTCGCCGGCGAAGCGCTGCGCTCGATCCTCCCAATACAGGCCGGGACTGTACAGCTGGGGAGCGGGAATTCCGCGCACCGTCATTGAATCATCCGCACATTTTTCAAGGCGACAGTGGGGTCCGCGGGGCTTTCATAGTGATCCTGATAAATCCGCCGGCGCAGCAGCTTGAGCGCAAAAAAGTTCAAGAAACCCACCGTCATGGGCGCGATGTGAACGATGGCGTAACACAGGTACAGCGGGACTATGGGTGCCGCATAGGATCGCTCCGCTTTCGGCACGCTGGTGAAGAGCGCGATCACTCCAAGTGCGAGATAGCTGCCGACCGCAGCGGTAAAATATTCAGGATTGATGAGGCTCCCCTGCGGCACAAAGTTATCCAGCAGCAGCGCGTCGAGCCCACTCAAAAAGCTCAGCAGCAACAGTACCGCGCTCACGACCTTGATCAGGTGCATCGCCAGCGAGAGAACGCCCACATAGACAAGGTAATGGTACGCGGCGAAGGGCGAGCGGCGACTGATTCTCAGCACTTCAGAAAAGCGTTCGGTATAGACCTTGATGAGCCCGTGATACCAGCCGACGCGCTGCGAGAACCAGCGCGGCAGGGAACCCGGCCCTTCGGTGCTCACAACGAGGCGCCCGTCGTAATAGATCCGCTCGCCATGGCTGAGCAGAATCACGGCGTTCTCAAAATCCTCGGCGTAGACGGACAGCGAATGTTCGTTGAGCGCAAGTGCCAACGCACTGCGACGATAAAAAGACACGCCCGAAGTGATGCTAAAATCCGAAAGACTCTCACGCCCGACACGAAACGCAAGCGCGTACTCGAAGGCCTGAAATCGCGCCAGAAATCCGTCGGGCTCGATCATGATTCGTGGACAGGCCGCGGCGGCACCGGATTGCTGGAAGTCGCTGACGAACCGATTCAAATCGATCGTGCTGCCGTCGTTCAGCCCGCGAATGCGGATGTCCGGATCGATCACCATCACGGTTTCGATGTGAGTTGGCAAACGCTCGAGCAAGCGGCGCAAGGCGCCGGGCTTGCGCCGGTTGACGCCGTCGTCAAAACATCGCCAGCCGGCTTGACATAGCCGCAGCACGGTGTTGTCCGTTGACCCGTCACTGATGAGCCACACGCGGTCGCGGTAGGGCTCGTACGCCTCCATGAACTCTTCGACGTGATCCTCCAGATTGTGCACCGAAGCGATGATCGCGAACGGCGATGCCGGGACCACACGCCTTGCGTCGGGCGGCAGAATTGCGGCGAGGTTGATCGAGAGATTGCCTTTCTGACTGCCGTCAGAGACGCCGGCGGCGGCGGCCGTGTGACGCCGCCGCATGTACAAGCGCAGAGCGAAATCGAGCGCATCTGTGTACACGATGACGTTGGCGACCGCAAATACGAAGATCGAAAAACCGATTGTCTGAGCGTTGGCTGCGGAAAGCACGATCCAACCCGCCAGCAGAGCGCACACCGCGAGCGGCGCAAGAACCGACCACGTCCGCTTAAGTTTCACGCTGTCTCGGCGGCAAGCTCTGCCGCCTCCGGTCGGAAGGCGGGAAGTCGCGCGTATAACTCCGCGCGCACCTCAGCCTCATCCGCGATCGATTGACCCATCTCCGCCATGATCGGCAGGGAACTTAAGATCCACAACAGTGAGCGCACGCGCGACGGCAGATGCGCTACTTGTGTCTCGAGCGGCGCGAGCATCGCCTCGAAGCTGCGTTCCATGCGCAGAATCACGTCTTTCACAACCGGGTCTATCGGCAGGATTTTCGCCGGCTGCTCCCAGGAGATATTGGTTCCTGCGATCTGCCGATGAGCGTAGTGCGTATGAGGCAAGAGACTGATGTCCTGCGAAAACGCCGCTCCCGAAAACGGAATGATGTACGGATACATTCCGATCTCGCACCCTCGACGCATCCAGCGGTACGCTCCCCGCAGGGTTTCCGCGACGTCTTCCAGAGCGGCATGCGGCGAGCTCAGGATCAGATCGAGGAAAGGAGTCACTCCGGTCGCGAGAGCCGCGGAGAGCATCGGCTCGATGTGCCGGTGTATCTGCGCCTTGTTGAACTCGCCGAGCACTCTCTGCGAGAAGCTCTCGATGCCGAAGCCCAGTACCCGGAACCCGGCCTGCCGCATGGCCGTCAGACGCTCCACGGACATGGCGTCGATCCGATTCGTGCTGATGAACTGCAGTTGCGCCGGGATCCGCCCGTTGCGCTTCGCTGCGATGATTCCCTCGCACAGCGGCAGGATCCGGCGATCCCGAGTGAAGGTGAAGATGTCGTCTTGAAAAATAATCGTGCGCGCGGACGGATGTGCCGTGATGATCCGCTCGATCATGGTCAGACATTCGTCCGCCTCCAGGCGCGCGACGGAGGCGATACTTCCCTGCGCCTCATGCAGGAAGTTGGTCGCAGAGCAGAACGTACAGCCCATCGGGCAATAGTTGAGCGTGATCAGCCGCACCGAACGAATTTCGGAGAGGTGCGCTTCTCGCGCCGCCTTGCTCGGCAGCGCCCCAATGCGATAGGCCGATTCCAGACGCTCCCAATAGGCCGAATACGGCATCTTTGCGTAGGGAGTGCTGTAAATTGCATCGCGCAGTTCATCCCGATTCAGAGCACGCTGCGGTATTGCCAGGATTTTGCCGTCCTGATTGCGTTCTGCCGTTCCCGTGATGCCGCGCAGCGGTTGGCCGGCGCGCGCACGCGCTACGAGATCCAGCAGCGGCCGTTCGCCTTCACCGAGCACGATTAAGTCAAACGGACCCAGCTCAAACATCAGCTCCGGACGAAACGTTGCCTCCATACCGCCGGCAACGATGAACGCCCCCGGCGTCACTCGGCGCACGATGTGCGCAAGTTCCAAATCGAATCGCAGGGTCATCCCCGTAGTTGAGACACCGATGATGTCCCACGCGCCGCTTAAGAGCTCGCGCTCGAGCGCGCGTTGCGGCGGCTCGCGACAGCAGTTTGGATCGAAGACTTTCGTCTCGACGCCGGCAGACTCCAGTACGCCCGCAAGCCGCCAGACACCCAGCGGCGGAGCGAGGAAAGTATATTCACCGCAGTGAGGATCGTACGGCCCGATCAGCAATACCCTGGGGGATCCTTCGGTCTTGATCATGAGGACCTCAGAAGCAAGCCGTGGCTGACGTTTTTATCCACGTATGTTCTTGTGCATAAAACGGTGCTCGCTTCTCCATTAAAAGTCAACGGCTGCCCGCCTCTTTCATCACACTTCCAGCCGATCTCCGGAACGGGCCACCAGGGCATAGAGCGCCGGCATTAGAAAAATGCTGATCAAAAGTCGCGTGAACAGGCCGCTGACGATGACCAGGGCAAACGGCCGTTGTGAATCCGTGCCGACACCGGTGGCCAGCGCCACCGGCAACAAGCCCAACGCCGCCACCAGCGCGGTCATCATGATCGGACGCAACCGCAGAATCGCGCCTTGTCGAATAGCGTCGGCGAGGCCGGTGCCGCCGAGGCGAAGCTCGTTGACATAAGATATATAGACGACCGCCGTTTGGACTGAGACGCCAAATAAGGCCAGGAAGCCGATGCCGGAAGAGACGGAAAACGGCGTGCCGGTGATCCAGAGGGCCACGATGCCGCCCACCGGTGCCGACAGCACCACGCCGAGCACCGTGATGAACGGGAACTTAAAATTGCTGTAGAGCGCGAAAAGCAGGAGGAAAATAAGAAACAGCGTCAGCGGTAGAATGACATTCAGTTGCCGGCGCGAAGCCGTATATTCCGTGTATTCGCCGCCCCAATCCAAACGGTAGCCCTGCGGCAACGCAA
>PMMB01000272.1 GCA_003165495.1 Gammaproteobacteria bacterium
CCGGTGCCGGTTCCTGTCCCGGTGCCGGATCCCGGTGGAGGCGGCGGTTTATGGGGGTCGTTTCCGTTTGGCATGTGAGTCCAACTCCTAGTTTTTGGCCATGAGGCCCCGCTTTCATACACGCAAGCAGCATCCCGCCGCAAGAGTCGCCGGTGTTTGCGGTTCACCTGCGTCGGGGTGCATTCTCTGCTAATGACGGGAGACCGCATAGGGCAATATCGCGTACTGCGTACCTTGGGTGTCGGCGGTATGGGAGAGGTTTACCTTGCCGAACGGGCAGATGCAGAATTTGAGCAACAAGTCGCCATCAAAGTAGTGCATGGCGGTAGTCTCGCGCGGGGGATTCAATCGCGACTCAAGATCGAGCGCCAAATCCTCGCTCAGCTCGATCATCCCAACATCGCACATCTGTTGGACGGCGGCTCGCTGCCGGATGGAACGGCCTACATCGTCATGGAATACGTGGATGGCATCCCCATCGACGCATTCTGCGACTCAAACCGTTTGGATATCGCGGCTCGTCTAAAGCTATTTCAGACGGTATGTGTCGCAGTGCATTACGCGCATCAGAACCTCATCGTGCATCGGGATCTGAAACCCTCGAATATTTTGGTGACGGCGGCCGGCGTGCCAAAATTGCTTGATTTCGGGATCGCCAAGCTGTTGGACGACCGCCAAGCCATGCACCACACGCTGGCCGTCACGCATGCCGATATTCGCGTGATGACTCCGGACCATGCAAGTCCCGAACAGGTCCGAGGCCAGGCAATCACCACATCGAGCGACGTCTATGTCTTGGGTGTGCTGCTGTACAAATTGCTGACCGGCACCGGTCCGTTCGTCATCCCCTCGATGCGGCTCACGGATATCGAACGCGCCATCTGCGAAAAAGATCCGCCGCTTCCCAGCCACTCCATAAACACCGAGGATTCGGCAACCCTGAGCATCGCGCAAGCGCGCAATACGACAGCCGGTCGATTACGGCGAACGCTCGGTGGCGATCTGGACAATATCGTGCTGATGGCGATGCGCAAGGAGCCCGAACGCCGCTATAGCTCCGCGCAGCAGATGGCCGGCGATATTCAGCGCTATCTGGAGGGCAAGCCCGTCATCGCGCGCCGCGACACCATGTCGTACCGCACCATCAAGTTCATCAGCCGGCATTGGTTGCCGGTGACAGCCGGCGCGAGTGCAGTGCTTTTGATTCTGGCGTTCGCCGCAACAACGTACGTTCAATCCTTGCGTGTCGCGGCAGAACGCGACCGGGCGGCGGAGCAACGCGTCATGGCCGAGCGCGAACGGGCACGCGCCGAGGAGGTATCAAGCTTCCTTGTGAATCTGTTCAAGCTGTCTGACCCGCAAGAGAATCGCGGCAACCAGGTCACCGCTCGAGAATTGTTGGACTCGGGCGCGAAACGCCTGCAAGCGGGTTTGCAGGATCAGCCCGCGACGAAGGCGGCGCTGCTGTCGACGGTCGGAGCAGTCTACGACAGCCTGGGACAGTACAAGGAAGCGCTGCCGATATTGACCGAATCACTCACGCTTCAGCCGCAGTCGCGCGATAAATCCCGCATTGCAACGCTGTTGGAACTCGGTCGCGCCCGAACGGGCGCGGGCGATCTTAGCGGCGCAGAGACGCCATTGCAGGAAGCACTACATCTTTCGCAAGATTTTGGTGCCGCGAGCCAGGAGTCCGGTCGCTCTCTCTGGGCTTTGGGAGTACTCAGATACCAACAGGGCCGATTCGTCGACGCAAAGCGCCTTTACAATCGTAGCCTGGATATTCTGGAAGCCGCATCTGCCCCGCCCACCGACGTCTCGGCCTTGCTGGACGACCTCGCGCAGGTGTACGTGGCCCAGCAGCAATGGGCACTGGCCAAGCAAACGTACGAACGCGCATTGGAAGTCGATCGCCGCGTTCTCGGAGACGATCATCCACGCGTTGCCGAACGCCTGAACAATCTGGCAATTGTCGCGCAAAACTTGGGTGACCTAAAACTCGCTGAAACTCTGTTTCGAGACGCGATCCGGCGCCACGAACGCGCCTATGGTGATCAACATCCCGATACTGGCACAGTTCGGGGCAATTACGGCTTGCTGCTGCAGCGCGAAGGACGACTGGCCGAGGCGGAGCCGCTGTTGCGAAATGCTCTCGACGTACAGCTCAAGCTGTCCGGACCCGACAACTACAACGTCGCCTACGCCCGCGTCAGCTTAGCCATGCTTTTGCACGACCAGGGAAACTTCGGGGCGGCTGAAAGCGAATTCCGCACGGCGCTGGCGGTATACGACAAATCGCTCCCCGCCAATCATCAATATCGGGCGGCGCTGCTCATGCATTTCGCGCGTCTCCAGGTGGATCGCGGCAAATTTGCTGAGGCTCTGGCGATGAGCGAGCAATCGCTGAATATATGGAATGCGACATCACCGGCCTTGAGCCAGTACACAGCGCAGGCCCACGCCATTCACGCCTATGCACTGGCGCATCTTGGCAAGCCGCGAGAAGCGGCTGAAGAGCTCGATGCCGCCCTGCCGGTGTTGTTGAAGGCGCGGGGCGCCGACGATCCCGTCGTGCGCCGCGCGCAGAATTGGCTCACCGCGAGTACCGCGCCTTAGCGGCAACCTCCCGCTAGGCGGACACACGCGTTTCCGCGGAAACGGCGCGACGCATCAGCCGCCGAGAAAAATCTTGTAAGCCGGGTTGTCGGTCTCTTCGGTGTAGGCGTAATGCAGTTCGTTGAGATGCAATAGAAAGTCGGTCCGCGTTTCGAGGGGAACCTGGATGCCGGCGAGAACTCGGCCGTAATCCGATCCGTGATTGCGGTAGTGAAATAGGCTGATGTTCCAGCCGGTACCGATGGCCTGCAGAAACTTGAGCAGCGCCCCGGGGCGCTCCGGGAATTCGAATCGATACAGGCGCTCGTCGTTGAGGCCGCGCGCCTGCCCGCCCACCATATAGCGCACATGTAACTTGGCCATTTCATTGTCGGTCATGTCGCGCACGGCAAAGCCCGCGGCCGCGATGCTGTGGAGCAGCCCATCGCGCTCAGCCTTGCCTTGAGTGAGGGCGAGGCCGACGAATATTTGCGCTGCTTTCAAGTCCCCATAGCGGTAGTTGAACTCCGTGACGCTTTGCCGGCCCAGCAGTTCGCAGAAGCGCAGGAACGAACCCGGCACCTCCGGCATCTCCACGGCGAACAGTGCCTCGCGCTGGGCGCCTAGGTCCGCACGCTCGGCCACATACCGCAACCGGTCGAAATTCATATTGGCGCCGCCGTTGATCGCGATGAGCGTGCGCGCGGTGCAATTTTCACGCGCCACGTACTTCTTGATCCCTGCAACGGCCAGCGCGCCCGCCGCCTCCGCAATAGAGCGCGTATCTTGGAAAATGTCCTGGATGGCGGCACAGATCTGATCCGTGGTCACCAAGATGATTTCATCCACGTATTGGCGGGCGAGACGAAAAGTTTCCTCGCCCACGCGCCGCACCGCGACGCCATCGGCGAACATGCCCACTCGATCGAGGGTGACGCGTTTTCCGGCCCGCAGCGATTCGTACATTCCGGCCGCGTCTTCCGGCTCGACCCCGATGATCTTGATGCGTGGATACAGCGATTTCACATAGGCGGCGATGCCGGCTATCAGGCCGCCGCCGCCGACAGGCACGAAAATCGCGTCGATTTCATCGCCGTGGTGCTGGCGCAGGATCTCCATGGCGATCGTGCCTTGCCCGGCGATCACATCGGGATCGTCGAAGGGGTGCACGAACACCAGCCCACGCTCCCGGCCAAGTTCAAGGGCATGTTCGTAGGCTTGATCATAATCGTCGCCGTGCAACACGATTTCGCCGCCCAGGTCGGCAACCGCCTGCACCTTGATGTCGGGCGTCGTCAATGGCATGACGATGACGGCCGGAATGCCCCGCGTGCGGGCGCCTAGCGCGACCCCCTGCGCATGGTTGCCGGCCGAAGCGCAGATGACGCCGCGCTGCGCGCTGATCGCCGACAATTGCGCAATCTTGTTGTATGCGCCGCGAATTTTGAACGAAAACACCGGCTGAAGGTCTTCACGTTTGAACAAGATGCGATTGTCCAAGCGACGCGACAACCGCGGTGCGGCTTCCAGCGATGTCTCGACGGCGACGTCGTACACCTTGGCTTTGAGGATGCGATCTACGTAGTTTTCTTGCACACACCTACATTAGCTCAAGCGTCCACGGAGCGGTATGGCTGCTCATACTGTGAGATGCTCCACAGCCCTCGGAGCCTAAGGGTTTTGCCTCCCTTAATTGGGTAACATATCGCTATGCGCACTATGAGTTTTTGGCTGTTGGGCTTGTTCCTGGCCTCACCGGCGGCCTTTCCTCTCTCGGGAAATGTCGTTGCCACGGCCAATGTGAAGGCGCATTTGGTCAGTGAGCCGAGCGCGATCGCTCCGGGCCAGTCGTTCTGGGTCGCCCTGGAATTCAACATTCGCGATGGCTGGCATACATACTGGCGCAATCCCGGCGACTCCGGTCAGGCCACGGCGCTCAAGTGGCAGCTGCCGCCGGGATTCACGGCGGGAGACATCGTCTGGACCACGCCGCATCGTTTCGAGATTCCGCCCCTCATGAATTACGGCTACGCCAAGCATGCGGTGCATCTGGTCAATATCACTGCGCCCAAGGACTTGACGGCCGGTACGCCGATCGTGCTGTCGGCAAAAGCCAGCTGGTTGGTCTGCTCCGACGTGTGCATTCCCGAAGAGGCCGAACTGCAATTGAAACTGCCGGTGAACACAGAGCCCGGTGCCATCGATCCGGCGGACGCTGCGCTCTTCGCAGCGGCGCGCAGCGAGTTGCCCACCGCGCAACTTGCCGCGACGACCGCTCGGATTCAGAACGGCCAACTGGTGATCGCGCTCGGTAGGGAGTGGGGCGCCACGCTGACGCAGATCAAGTCATTGGCTTTCTTTCCCTATGACGAGGGTGGCATCGAGTACGCCGCGCCACAGACCCTGAGCCGCAACAAGGATGTCGTCGAACTCGCGATGAAGTTGGGCGATCGGCCGCCCCAGGCAGGGATTATTCGCGGCGTGCTGTTGGCGACCGAGCTGAGCGGCAACGAGACGGTAACCGTGCCCATGGAGATCGCCGCAAATTTTGCCCAGGCAGGCGGCGAATCGGAGACCTCCGTACCGGTTTTGCTTTTGCTGGCCGTCTTGGGCGGCTTAATCCTGAATTTGATGCCCTGCGTGTTCCCCGTGCTGTCGATCAAGGCCATGAGTCTGGTCGAGCAGGCGAAAAAGCATCCCGCCATCGTGCGCACCAAAGGTGTGGTGTTCGCGGCGGGAGTCATTGGTTCCATGCTCTGCCTCGCCGCCGTGCTGCTCGCGCTGCGAGCCGGCGGGGAGCAGATCGGCTGGGGCTTCCAGTTGCAGTCACCGCTGTTCGTTACGCTGATGGTGTACTTGCTGTTGGCGGTGGGCCTTAACCTGTCCGGTGTTTTTGAAGTCGGGGGTACGCTTGCCGGCATCGGCGACGGTCTAACCCAGGGTGACGGCTATCGCGCATCATTCTTCACCGGAGTGCTGACGACTCTGGTCGCCACGCCGTGCACTGCACCCTTTATGGCCGCCGCAGTGGGCGCGGCGCTGACCAAATCACCGATGGTCGCGCTGTGCATTTTTGCAGCCTTAGGGTTTGGTCTTGCGTTGCCGTACTTGCTGCTGTCATTCGCTCCGTGGTTGCGCCGCGCGCTGCCGAAACCAGGAGCATGGATGGATACGCTGAAACAGATCTTTGCGTTTCCGATCTACGCGTCGGCGGCATGGTTATTGTGGGTGCTTGCGCAGGAGGCGTCGTCCATCGGCTTGGGCGCTGCGTTGGCCGGTGCGATCCTCATCGCATTCGCGGCGTGGGTTTACCAGAAGTCAAAATCAGGTTCCACGCGGGGCCGCGGGGCCGCGCTCGTTACCGCAACGCTCGCCGTGCTGCTCGCCATCGTTCTGCCGGTGCGCTTCGCGGACGTCGCCACGGCTTCGTCCGGCGTGTCCGCGGGCGGCGCGCGCGCCGCGGACGAGTGGCAGCCCTACGACGCGGCACAAGTTGCCAAGCTCAACGCCGCCGGGCGCCCGCTGCTGGTGAATTTTACCGCCAGCTGGTGTCTGACCTGCCTGGTCAACGAGCGCAATGCCTTTGCCGACTCCGCCGTTCAGCAGGTTTTCCGTAACAAAGGCGTCACGCTGATGAAGGGCGATTGGACCAATCGAGATCCGGCCATCACCCGGGCCTTGGCCGCCTTCGGACGCGCCGGGGTACCGCTCTACGTGGCGTACAACTCGAAGCCCGGGTCATCCGAACCCGTCATTCTGCCGCAGCTTCTGACCCCGGGCATCGTGCAAAGCGCGTTCGCCGACGCACCCGGCCGCGATTCGGCCCCTTAAGATTTTCGTCACTACGATTTTCAATGGGCCGTGAATGCTGCATGCTGCATGCATGGCCTCCGATAACACGACAGCTATTGCGGTGCTCGATTTCCGCCGCCACAGCATGGTGCTGCTATGGCACGCGCTCGGCGGGACATGGACCGCCTGCGACACCCCGCCGCCGCTGGTGCACGGCATCGCATTGATCCGCGCCTCGCAACCGAATATCTGCCTGTACGGTCAGGCGGGGCGCTTACGCCTGCAAGTCGGTCCCGACCAGTACGCACTGTCGGAAAATTCGCCTCGTATCAGCTGTACCCGCGGCCTGACAACTCTCGGATTTCGTAAGCGCTTTACTGTCGAGTCGAGCACCGGCGGCGTACTCTACAGTTACGCCTATTGGACCAGTCAACACCACGATTTCTTTCGCTGGTTGTCGGCGAAAGCCGAAGATCCTGACTGGCGCGTCACGAGCGG
>PMMB01000006.1 GCA_003165495.1 Gammaproteobacteria bacterium
AAGCCATTCGAGAGTCTCGACGCCGTCTCATGCGCCGTCCAGCGCGCCGTCGAGCACATTGAATCAGCCCGCGAACGCGAAGCGGCGCTGGTGGATTCGCTTATACGCAAGAACATGGAGCTTGGCCAACTCAACAAGGTCTTTCACGATCTCGCCTCCCGCGACGGCCTCACGGGCCTCTACAATCACCGCTTCGTCCAGAATACCCTGCAGTTGGAATTTGCGCGCGCGCAAACGAATGGCTATCCGCTGTCCGTCATCGTTCTCGATGTGGATCACTTCAAAGACTACAATGATACACACGGGCACCTGATGGGGGACTACGTGCTGAAGTCACTGGCGGATTTGCTGCAGCAGAGCGTGCGCGACATCGATATCGTGGCTCGTTGGGGCGGCGAGGAATTCGTGATCGTGTGCCCGAAGTGCACACCGGAATCTGCGCACGCACTCGCGGCGCGGCTGTGTAAGACGATTGCGGCGCATCCGTTTGAAGGGCGCGAAACGCAGCCGAAACGCTACGTCTCGGTCAGTGCCGGTGTGGCGGCAATGACGCTCCAGATGCTCGATCCGTCGGATCTCATTCGTGCAGCCGACGCCGCCGTTTACGAAGTGAAGCGCAATGGTCGCGACGGCGTACGGCTCATGGCTTAGTAGCTGGCAGGGGCCGAACGGATTGCGCGCGAAGTGAATCGATAGCGGCGCACCTGGTCGGTTGCTAAGACTTCTTCCGTCCTTTGGCGCCGGCTTTGTATCGGGACCCGGCCTCACAAACAGATAGCTGACCTGAGAGCAGCCATTCGCGACTGGCTCAAATGGGTGCGACACCGGGCAGACGACGCTACGCGCCGCGCGCGGAGCTATACTGGCAACAGCTTTCGCGGTAATTCTCTGCAAAAGCAGCCTTGAGCTGGCTGAGACTAGCAACCGGTACGATTGATCCGTCGACACTTGAGCTACTTCGAGAAAATGAAGGTGCACCCTGAGCACAAATGGGAGTGACGTATGCATGAAGACGCATTTGTTTCGGTTGTCACTGACACCCGGGCCCGGGAAGAGATCCTCGAACAGGGGTTTACTCGCCGCCCTTTAAGCGTTGATGTGGATGTCGCGCGTGCACTGGGCGAGTTGGCGCATGCGGCTTGGTCACTGCCGAAGGATCAGTACTATGAGGGGGGGTACCGGTATCGATCATTGAATCGGTTTAAGGCCGAAATCGCTGAAGGTGGGGTTCGCGTATGGCCCTGCGATGATACTAAACCCTACGTGCAGCTCGAAAAATACAACACCACACTAGGAGGCCAGCCGCGAAAGTACGCTCCGATCCCTAAGGAAATTGCCGACACTGCCGGCGTTCGCAAGATGATTTCTCACCACCTAAGGTACTTGCCGCTTTCGAAGGTTGGCGCAACTTATTCGGTCAACATGCATGTGATCCGATTCGCGGCGACCCCTTCTCGGCCGTGCGATACGAGCCCGCCAGGCTTGCACAAGGACGGTGAAAAGTACCTCGCTACTCATCTCCTGGCGCGGTGCGGAGCGCAAGGAGGCGAAGTAGTTATAACCGACAATGACAAGCGCGAGATGGGTCGCTTTACCATGCGTGAGTCGGGCGAGTGTTACGTCTTCGACGATGACCGCATTTGGCACATGCTGACTCCGGTTGTGACATTGGAAGGCAATCAGTTCGCGTATCGCGACACGGTCACGTTCGACCTATTGCCAGACGGTTGGAAGCCTGTGGGCTAACTCTAGTAGCAGCTTGCTGCGAACTAAAGTAACGATATGTCTCTCGATACGACGCCCGAGGATCTGTGTGCCAGGTTTGAATGGTGCGTCGAATCTCTTCGCACGCTGGTAGTGCGCGAGGATCGATGAGGCCGAAGTTGCCTGCACTCATTCCGTGATTGCCGACCATGAGTTGTTGCGATTGTTGCATAAACTCATGTCGAGCTGTCAGTATCGAGTTTGGCTGATGTTCAGTACGCTGCGCCAGTTGTCTAATATATAGAAGAAAAACGTAGAGGGATGAAACCTGGACGAGTGGGCACTTTTCGAACGTCGACCGACCGTACAGTGCGGCTTCGGACTCATCGCCCAGCGTACCGCTGCCTTTCGTCCAAATTCCATGCCGCCGGGGCTCTACCGCGCCGCTGTCGCCTTCCCTTTACCGCTAGAGATGACTAGGAGCATCCGATGAAAGTACTCATTTCCTGGGTCATACTGGCATTGCCGCTGCCCTTGATGGCACAGGTAACGGCCATTCGGGCGGGCGCCGTCGTCGATCCGCGCACCGGCACGGCAAAACCTAATCAGGTGATCCTCGTCAAGGATAAGAAGATCCAGGCGGTCGGCGCTGGGATCGCGATACCCGAGAACGCCCAGGTGATCGACCTGTCGCATGAATGGCTCTCGCCGGGCCTCATGGACGCGCACAGCCATCTGACCCTGGCCGAGACGGGAGGCGACGGTCCGTTCGAGTCTTTCTACCTGTCGGAGAGCACGGCGTTGCGCGCGATGCGCGGGCTGCATAACGGCGAGATTCTCCTTCATGCCGGGTTCACCACGGTCCGGGATGTGGGCAATAGCGCGGAATACGCAATGGTTGATGTAAGCCGCGCCATCGAACAGGGGTGGTTTATCGGCCCCACGATTATCGATGCGGGCAGAATCATCGCCCCCTTCGGCGGCCAGTCTCGTCTTATCCCCTCGGGCCAAGGTAACTTCTGGAAATACGAATACATCGATGCGGATAACCCCGAGGAGGTTCGCAAGGCCGTCCGAGTCAACATTTACCACGGCGCCAAGGTGATTAAGCTGGTCGGGGATAACAATCCCTATCACTACTCGGTCGAGGAGATCCGCGCGGCCGTCGATGAGGCTCACCGCGCCGGCATACCGGTCGCCATTCACGTCATTTTCGGAGGCGAGGCTGCGGATAATGCCATCGAAGCAGGCGTCGACTCGCTTGAACACGGTTTTTATCTGACCGATGTGCAGTTGAAGAAAATGGCGGCGAAGGGCATCACGCTGGTCAGCACCGACTTCCCGCGAAGCGTCCTTGATGTCATGGGGACCTCAAGCGGAATGCTGCCGGAACCCGCGGTGCTCGCGCCGCTCATCATCGACCGCCTGCGCCGGGCGCACCAGGCCGGCGTCCATCTCGTGTTCGGCAGCGATGTCCCGATCGATATTCCCGGCAAGACGCGCGCCGAGGTCATGCTCGAATACCTCGATGGGTGGGTCGCGGCCGGAATCTCGCCGCCGGAGATCCTGCGGGCGATGACCTCGGACGCCGCGAAGCTTCTTCGGGTTGACAAAGATCGCGGCGTCATCGCCGAAGGCTTGGCGGCGGACCTCATTGCGACGCCAGGCGATCCCACCAAGGACATCATGACCTTGAGGAAAGTCGATTTCGTCATGAAAGACGGCCGCGTCGTCAGAAACGCGCACGGCCCCTAGAGGCAGATCCAAAGAAACGACTTGGTTAAAAACCTAAGCGAGGGAATTCGATGATGTCACGCCATGCGCTCGGACGAATATCGGTCACCTTGTCATGGGGTCTGCCGTTGCTCTTGGTGGGTGGACTCGCAGTGTGCGCGGAGGATGAATCCGGCCTCGCCGAGATCGTCGTGACCGCGCAGAAGTACGAATCCACGATTCAGAACACGCCCTTCAGCATTTCGGCCCTCAGCGGCGAACAGCTCGCGGCCGCCGGAATCACGAGCGTGGAGGGCCTCGCGCGCGAGGTGCCTGGACTCTCCATGCGGTCGGCAGGCCCTGGACAGACCGAGTACGAAGCTCGCGGACTCGCGTCGAACGGCGGCGCGGCGCCCACCGTCGGCTTTTACCTGGACGAGGTCCCGTTGTCTCCGCCGGCCGCCGCCCAGGTCGGTAAGGTCGTCATCGACCCGAATCTCTACGACGTCAACCGTATCGAGCTCTTGAGGGGGCCTCAAGGCACCCTCTATGGTTCGAGTTCGATGGGCGGCACGGTCCGCATCGTCACCAATCAGCCGCAGCTCAAGGAATTCGGGGCCACCTTCCAGGGCATCGCGTCCTATACGGATGGCGGCGGCGCGAATGGCGGCGGCAACTTCATGTTCAATATTCCCCTGGGCGACACCCTCGCGTTGCGGCTGGTGGGTTCCGATATCTACCGCAGCGGATGGGTCGACCGAATCGTGGTGAGTCCGTTTCCACCGGATACGACCGTTCGCGGCAACGTGCTGGCAGCGCCGGTGCAGAGCGTCGCGACCGACGTGAACACGGAAAGAATGATCGGCGGACGCGCCAGTCTGTTGTTCAAGCCCGTCGACGATCTTACGATCACCGCGAGCGCGCTCTATCAGCGCATGAAGATGGGAGGGTACGACGAGTTCGACCAGCCTCCCGGGTCTGCCTACATGGCCCATTACGAAGCGTTCAATATTCCCGAGCCCATCTCGGATACGGCGCAAATCAATAGCCTGACGATCACCGCGAATTTGGGATTTGCCGATCTGACCAGCGCCACCGCTTACTGGGACCGCGAGGAAGACCAGACGCAGGACGCTTCCGAATCATACAGCTTCATCACCGGACTCCCGAACTATGTGTCGGTGCCCTATGAGGAGATCGACCAGTCCCGCCAGCTCAGCCAGGAGCTGCGGTTGACGTCCAAAGGCGGCGAGACCAATCCTCTGCGCTGGACCGTGGGCGCGTTCTACAGCGACCTCCACTCGAACTGGATCGAGTTCGGCGAGAACCAGGTATATGCGGCCTTATCCTCGCCGCCGAGCGACAACCCGAACGGCATCTTGTTCAACGGCGACAACAAGTACCACATTGAGCAATACGCCTTGTTCGCGGATGGCTCGTATGACATTACCCGCGCGCTGACGTTCTCCTCGGGCGTGCGCTGGTATCGCTACGCAAGCTCCCAATTCGACTATCTTTATTTGGGGGGTCAAGCGTACGGCTACTATGCGCCGTCGCTCTTGGCTCCCGCCGTCGCGCCCGGCACCGTGGCATCCGATCAGGGCTTTAATCCGCGATTCAATCTCTCGTTTCACCCGAACCCGGACTTGACTACCTACGCGTCCGTCGCCAAAGGCTTCCGCCCCGGCGGCGCCAACCAGGTGGTGGCCTCCTTCTGCGGCAAGGCGCCTGCTTCGTACGGGCCCGATACCGTCTGGAACTACGAGATCGGTGAAAAAGCGAAATTCTTCGACAACTGGCTGACCGTCAACAGCGACATCTATTACATCAAGTGGCTGGATGTACAGCAGACGTTGCTGCTCGCTTGCGGGTATCAGTACGGGGCGAACGCGGGGACTGGGCGTTCATACGGACCCGAGCTCGAAATCAATGCAAAGCTGTCTCCGGAGTGGACGGTGTCGTTGAGCGGTACGTACACGGATGCCAAGATCGATCATCCCAACTCGCTTTTTGCGCACCAGATCGCGGGTGCGTTCAGCAGCTGCCCCACGGCCGAGAACTGCACCGCCCCGATTCTCAATGTACCGAAGGGCACTGGCAGCCTCTCGATTAACTACACGTCCAAGCCATTCGGGGACTATCAGCTGACCGCGAGGGTTACCGACAGCTACGTAGGTTCCTCCACGGATGAAGCCTATTCCTACGTGACGTTGCCCTCGTACAACCTCGTTCAAGCGCGGGTGGGCCTATTCACGGGCAAATGGTCGGCGCACCTTTTCGTCACGAACCTGACGAACAAGGCGGCCGAGGTAACCGCGAACAACACGAGCTTTCAAGTCAACATTCCCGGATTGGTTCGCATAGCGACCATCCAGCCCCGGACCTTTGGGACGGAGTTCGACTATCGATTCTGAGTCGCTCCAAGCGAGCGAGCCGTGTTGACATCCGCCGACGAGCGTGCACGATACGCATCGAGTACCCCGATGCGCCGATCGTTAGTCCCTTCACTGCCCGCGTTGATCGCTTTTGAGTGCGCGGCACGTCACGGCGGGATCATGCGCGCCGCCGAGGAACTGCACCTCTCCCAGAGCGCGGTAAGCCGCCTCGTCAAGCAGGTCGAGGATGCGGTGCAGGTGAAGCTTTTCGATCGAGTTCGGCAGCGCCTGATCCTGACCGACGCCGGGCGCGGGTATGCTCGCGAGATGCATTCGATTTTGGGCGATATCGAACAGGCGACCCTCCGGATCATGGCGTATGGATCCGGGGGCGCGACGGGTGTTCTGAACCTCGGTGTGTTCTCGACATTTGGAACCAAGTGGCTGATCCCACGGCTCCAGGCGTACAAAATGTTGCAGCCGGGCACGGTCATCTCCTGTTATGTGCGTCCGCAGGCGTTCTCGTTCGATGATGATCCTCTCGATGCGACGATCCATTATGGAGACCCGGTCTGGCCGGGCGCGATCGCTGAGCCGCTTTTTGGCGAGCAGCTAATTCCCGTCGCGAGCCCGAAGCTCGCCGGCATTCAACAGTTGGAGCGGCCGGCGGATCTGTTGGCCCATCCACTCATCCACGAGGTCACGCGGCCATTGGCCTGGAAGAGGTGGTTCGAGCGGGAAGGTGTACCGCTGGAGGGCACTCTCGTGGGCGCTCGCTTCGATCAGTTCCTCATGGTGGCCGAAGCGGCGAAGGCGGGACTTGGCGTCGCCCTGGTTCCGCGATTTCTGTTCGAGTCCGAAATCGCGCGCGGCGAGCTCATCGTTCCATTCAATAGGCCCTACACGGGCGATTACCAATACTACTTCGTGTACCCGCAGCGCAATCTAGCGAACCCCATCGTGGTCGACTTCAAGGATTGGCTCTTGAGGACCGCCCACGAGTACGGAGATCATAATCAATCTGCATTCGCCAGTGGCTAGCGCATCAACCCTGATGAACCGTTTTGGTCACCAAAAACGCATCGAGCCCTTCGGGCCCATCCTCCGAGCCGTGACCGGACTCTTTGACGCCTCCGAACGGTGCATCGACCGCACTCAACGCCAGCGTGTTGATGCCGAGCAACCCGCACTCGATATTCTCTTGCAGGAGAAGTTGGCGGCGGCCGTTTTCGGTAAAGGCGAAGGCGGCTAATCCATAGGGAAGGCGGTTTGCCTGCTCCAGCGCTTCCTCGACGGTGCGGAAAGAATTGATAAGCGCCATGGGGCCGAATGGTTCCTCGTTCATGGCGCGCGCGGCGACCGGCACGTGCGCCAACACGGTCGGGCGATAGAACAACCCACCCTTGGATTCGCCCCTCTCGCCGCCGACGGCCAAGTTTGCGCCCGCTGCACGCGCGTCGGCGACCAAATGCTCCATCGCTGCGATGCGCCGTGAATTGGCAACCGGACCCATTGTGGTCGATTTCTCGATCCCAGGCCCCAATCTCACGGTCTCGGCCTTGGCCAAGAAGGCGTTGAGGAACCGATCGTAAACACTCTCCTGGACATAGAACCGAGTCGGAGAAACACACACCTGCCCCGCGTTACGAAACTTCGCAGCTGCGA
This sequence comes from Gammaproteobacteria bacterium, assembly GCA_003165495.1. GTDB lineage: Bacteria > Pseudomonadota > Gammaproteobacteria > Steroidobacterales > Steroidobacteraceae > Bog-1198. Next base: position 7,458 of record PMMB01000006.1, read on the forward strand.
GGCTGGCAGCGGTTCCCTCGACATCGCAGTCCTCGAACACCAACACCGGCGCGTGTCCTCCCAGCTCCATCGTCGTCTTTTTCATGGTGCCCGAAGCCAACCGCAGAAGATGCTTGCCCACCGCCACCGATCCCGTGAAGCTCAACTTACGGATAATGGGCGATGACAAGAGGCGCGCGGAAACGCGGTCCGCGACGCCGAACACCAGCGAAAGCACGCTCGGCGGCAAGCCGGCGTCGAGGAAGCACTGCGCCACACCGATAGCGGAAGCCGGAGTCTCTTCCGCCGGTTTGAGGATGATCGAACATCCCGCGGCAAGGGCCGGCGCGATCTTTCGAGCGGGACCTAAAATGGGAAAATTCCAAGGACAAAAGGCGACCGATGGGCCGACGGGTTCTTTCAGGACCAAGGATCGAGCGCCGGCCGGACGAGTAAGCACGCGGCCGTAAATCCGGACGGCCTCGCCGGCGTAGAACTCGACCAGAGACGCTACGTAGCTCGCTTCCGCGCGAGATTCCGCCAGAGGCTTTCCTTGCTCCAGGGTGGCGGCGGTTGCGATCGCCTCCGTGCGCGCGCGGAGTAAATTCGCGGCCTTGAAGAGGATCGCTGCCCGAGCTGCCGGCGCAGTCGATCGCCAACGGCGAAAGCCCAGTTCCGCGGACGCAATAGCACGATCGAGATCCTCATCGCCCGCAAGCGTCAGGGCTCCTAGGGATTGACCGGTCGCCGGATCGAGCACCGTATGCACGTCGCGCCCGCTGGTCACCCACTCACCGTCGATATGCAGGCCCAGGTGTTTGGGATACTCGATAACGGCCTGTTTCATGCGATCGCTAGTAGACCTTTCGAATGTCATATGACAAATACTCCGGCACACCACGCCTGCAGAAATACTTCGACGATTCGGCTAGCTTTGGAAACTCGACGCTCGCCTGCGTCATCCTCGCACTTTCGTATCGAAGGCGCGGCGATTTTCGCCGACTGGGATTTCGCCCATCAAGCGTCAACGCTGCACCACCTCATGTCAAAATATCAACAAGTATTGAAACGTCAAAGCTTGCGGATCACTGACCGCGACAGTTAGCCTCGATGTAAATAAGCGGCGCAACCGGCCGAAGTGAGAACACGGCAAATGACGCTAAGGACCGGCGGCCATATCCTCGTTGATCAACTTGAAGTACACGGCGTCAAACACGCCTTCTGCGTACCGGGCGAAAGCTATCTCGACGTGCTCGATGGGCTTCGAGACTCCAAGATTGCATTAACGGTTTGCCGGCAAGAGGGCGGCGCCGCGATGATGGCCGAGGCCGCCGGCAAGCTCACAGGTACGCCCGGCATCTGCTTGGTCACGCGCGGTCCGGGTGCGACGAACGCGAGCCCGGGATTGCACATCGCCATGCACGACTCCACCCCCATGGTGCTGTTCGTAGGGCAGGTTGCGCGGAGCTCTCTCGGTCGCGAGGCATTCCAGGAAATTGATTATGGTGCATTTTTCGGCAGCGTTGCGAAGTGGGTGACTCAGATCGAAGATGCCAGCCGCATACCGGAACTCATCTCAAGGGCTTTCCACGTCGCGACCTCGGGGCGTGCCGGTCCGGTGGTGGTATCGTTGCCAGAAGACATGCTCGGAGATGAGGCCGAGGTGCCCGACGCTCGGCCCTACATGACACCGGAAGCGGCACCGGCCGCCGAGTCGCTCGTCCGCTTGCAACAACTGCTGTTTGCCTCCGAACGGCCGCTGGTGATCGTGGGCGGTTCCGGCTGGGACGCTGCCGCGGTCGATGACCTTGCGGAATTTGCCGAACGCCAGCAACTTCCCGTCGCGGTGTCCTTCCGCAGACAAATGCTATTTCCCGCGCGCCATCCGAACTTCGCGGGCGACATCGGCGTGGGCACGAATCCATCATTGGTGGCCTATGCGCGCGACGCCGATCTAGTGTTGCTTCTGGGAGGCCGACTCTCCGAGCTTCCCAGCCAACATTACACGCTGCTGAAAATTCCAAACCCCGATCAGACATTCATTCATGTACATCCTGGAGCGGAAGAAATCGGCCGCCTATACCGGCCCGATCTCGCCTTCAACTTATCGCCGCGACACTTTCTTCGTGCAGCACACTCGTTGCCGCCGGTCACGAAGAGCCGCGAGCGACACGTAGCAGCGGGGCGGCAGCTGTTTGAGAGCTGGAACCGCGCGCCCGCGAATGTCCCCGGGGATTTCAATTTCGCTGAGGCGATCCGATCGCTGCGCGAAGTGGTGCCGGAAGATGCCATAATCTGCAACGGTGCGGGAAATTATTCGGCGTGGGTACACCGCTTCCACCGCTATGAGCGTTTCGGCACGCAGCTCGCGCCCACCAGCGGCTCGATGGGCTATGGTGTACCCGCAGCGGTCGCCGCCAAGCGCTTATACCCCGATCAAACCGTCATCGCTTTCGCCGGCGATGGGTGTTTCCTGATGAATGGGCAGGAGTTCGCCACGGCGGTGCAGTATGGGTTGCCCATCGTGGTGGTGATCGCAGACAACGGGATGTACGGAACAATCAGAATGAACCAAGAGCGCGAATATCCCGGACGGGTGGTGGCTACCGACCTGCACAATCCAGATTTCGTCGGATACGCCCGATGCTTCGGCGGATATGGCGAGCGCGTCGAGCGCACGCGGGACTTCGCGCCGGCCCTCGCGCGCGCGCTCGCTTCGGGAAAACCGGCGATTTTGCATTGCTTGATGGATCCGCAGGCGATCACGCCGAACGCGACGCTCGATGAGATTCGATCGGCCCGATCCAAGATCGGCGAAACGGACTGACGGCGATGGAGCGTGCTGATGCGGTGGTGATCGGTGCCGGTGTCGTTGGGCTCGCAATCGCAAGGGGCTTGGCGTTGGCTGGGCGCGAGGTCATCGTGCTCGAGGCTCAGGCGCTCGTCGGAAGCGGAATCAGCTCGCGCAACAGCGAAGTCATTCACGCGGGCATTTACTATCGAACGGGTTCACGGAAGGCCCTCTATTGCGTCAGCGGCAAGGAAATGCTGTACCGCTTTTGCGCCGAGCGCGGCGTACCACATCGGCGCTGCGGGAAACTCATCGTCGCCACGGGCAAGGACCAAGTCTTGCGGCTGCACGAACTTAAAGAACGGGCGCATGCCAACGGCGTGCGCGAGCTGGAGCTTCTATCACCTGCGGAAATCGCGCAGTTAGAGCCGCAGATTCGATGCGATGCGGGGCTTCTATCTGCATCGACAGGTATTGTGGACAGTCATGCGCTGATGCTCGCACTGCAGGGAGACACTGAAGCGCGCGGTGGGGTGATCGCATTCTCAACGAGGCTCTTATCCGGACACGTGCGTTCCGATGGCGTGGCACTGCGCATCGAGGGAATCGAGGAGTTTGAGCTCAAAGCGGACCTCTTGGTAAATTCCGCTGGGCTCGACGCCCAGGGCGTATCTCGCAGTATCGACGGTCTTCCTGCCGATCAGATCCCGCCACGGCGGTTCGCCAAGGGCAGCTATTATGTGCTCAATCGCGCGGCGCCTTTTCAGCGGCTGGTCTATCCGGTGCCGGAACCGGGGGGGCTCGGTATTCACGCGACAATCGATCTCGCCGGTCAAGCGCGGTTCGGACCGGATGTGGAATGGATCGACGTTCCCGATTACTCGGTGACGGAGGACGGTGCGAACCGCTTTTATACCGCCGTACGCGGCTACTGGCCTGACCTCCAAGATGGGCAGCTCGCGCCGGGCTATGCCGGAATCCGCCCAAAGATCGTGGGTCCTGGAGAACCCGAGGGCGACTTCCTCCTGCATGGTCCTGAGGAGCACCGAGGTGCGAGGGTCATCGCGCTCTATGGAATCGAGTCGCCGGGACTTACCGCGTCGCTTGCGATCGCTGAAGAGGTCGTCCAGTTGACCAGGCACATTCATTGAACCATTGAAGTGAATCACATGAGCGCTTTCACCCATTTATTCAGCCCGCTTTCCATCAAGGGCATATCCATCCGAAACCGGATTCTCTCGACGGGGCACGACACGGACCTCGGACGCCACGGCTTGCCTACCGAGGAGCTGATCGCTTACCAGCGGGCTCGGGCGAAAGGCGGCGTGGGACTCATCATCGTCCAAGTTGTGGGGGTGCACGAGACTGCGCGCTACACGGCCGAGGTGCTGATGGGTACGCAAGATGAATGCGTGCCGCATTTTCGGCGACTATTCGATGCGATCCACGCGGAAGGCTCCGCGGCGTTCGTGCAGCTGTTTCACCCCGGCCGCGAATTGCTCTGGCGAAAGGGCGGTCTGGTCCAAACCCCGCTTTCCGCATCCGTCGCGCCCACGGAGCGCTTTCGCCTGGTGCCTCGCGAGCTGACGCCTGATCTCATTTCCGAGATCGTGGAGGGCTACGGCGCCGCCGCTCGGCGTCTGGCGGAAGCAGGGGCCGACGGGGTGGAGGTCGTGGCGAGTCACGGCTATCTTCCTGCGCAGTTCCTGAATCCGAAAGTTAACCAGCGCGGGGATCAATACGGCGGATCGCTCTCCAATCGACTGCGTTTTTTTCGCGAAGTCGTAGCCTCGATTCGGGCACACGCTTCACCCGAGCTCATCGTCGGCGTCAGAATATCGGGAGACGAGTTCGACTTGAGCGGCTGCAATGAGGAAGACACGCTCACGGCGTGCCGCGCGCTCGAGCGGGAGTTCGACTATTTCAACGTCATCGGTGGAACATCGGCTTCCGCTTCTGGCGCCGTTCACATTGCGCCGCCAATGACGCTAAGTCCAGGTTACATGGCCGGCTTCTCAGGAAAGCTGCGCCGGAGCATTGTAAAACCGGTTTTCGTCGCTGGCCGCATCAATCAGCCTCAGGAGGCGGAGAAATTGCTTGCGGCGGGCCAAGCGGACATGTGCGGTATGACGCGCGCGATGATTTGCGATCCCGAAATGCCGAACAAGGCTCGCTCTGGACGGCTGGATGACATTCGCGCCTGCATTGCCTGCAATCAGGCATGCATCGGCCACGCTCAGCTCGGCGTGCCGATCTCATGCATTCAGAATCCCGCGAGCGGACGCGAGCTCGTGTTCGGAAAGCCCTACCGGACAGCACGCCCACGCAAAGTGATGGTGGTGGGGGGCGGCCCTGGAGGCATGAAAGCGGCGGCAGCGGCGGCGGAGGCCGGGCACACCGTGACCCTTTTCGAGCGTGCCAAGCGGCTCGGCGGACAGGCCCGACTCGCTCAACTGCTGCCGCACCGCGCAGAGTTTGGCGGAATCATCACGAACCTCAAGCGCGAGATGGAGCTCGCGAACGTTGCGGTCGTTCTCGGTACGGAGGTGACGCCCGAGCTCATTGCACGCGAGGCGCCTGATGCGGTCATCGTCGCCGCGGGTGCCAGGACGATTCTGCCTCCCCTGGAAGGCGAAGCGACGATTCCGGTTGTTGCCAGTGATGACGTGGTAACCGATCGGGTTCAGGTCGGGAGCCGGGTACTCATTTACGACTGGCTCGCCGACTGGACCGGCGTCGGGCTCGCGGAGAAGCTTGCAACCCAAGGACGCGAGGTTACGCTGGCGGTTAACGGAATCTGCGCCGCCGCCGCCATCCAAAACTATGTGCGCGATGGCGCCATCGGCCGCCTCTTCAAGCTCGAAGTTAAAACGCTGCCATTCATGCGTCTTTACGGCGTCGACGGCGGATCGGCTTACTTAATCCACACCGCCGCGCAGGAGTCCTTGGTCATCGAGAATCTGGACACGGTCGTGACAGTCTATCCCGGCGTTCCGGAGACGGCGCTTGCGGCCGCAGCCAAGCCGCTTTGCGACAACGTGCAGGTTATCGGCGATGCGATGTCTCCGAGAACGGCCGAAGAGGCGGTGTATGAGGGTCTGGTTGCTGCAATGAACCTCGGCTAGAGCAGGACTCATAATGGACGAACAGAGAATTATGATTGCTCAGGTCGATCCACGCGCGCCTTCGAGCGCTGCACTGATTCAGGAACTCGATCGGCACCTGAACGGGCTTTACCCCGCGGACAGCAATCACCTGATGGACATCGATGCCCTGTGTGCGCCCGATGTCCGCTTCTTTGTGGCACAGGTGGACGGTGAGACTGTGGGCTGCGGCGCGGTCAAGCAATTTGCGGACTATACGGAGGTCAAGCGCGTATACGTCTCAACCCGCGCACGCGGGCTCGGTGTGGCAAAGCGCCTCATCGAGACGCTGGAAAAGGCGACGCGGGATGCAGGACTTGCGGTGATGCGGCTGGAGACCGGCATCTACCAGCCCGATGCGCTCGCCCTCTTCGAGAAAATGGGATTCTCGCATACCTCGAGCTTCGGCGATTACCCGAAAGACGATCCGTACAGTGTTTTCATGGAACGCAAGCTGCCGTGATTCCTTCGCGGGCCCCTATGCCCTCGCTCATGCCCGTGTATGCCCGCTCTCCGTTCGCACTCGTGAGAGGCGAGGGCGTATACGTCTACGACACGGAGGATCGCAAGTATCTCGATTTTGCCGCAGGTATTGGCGTCAGTAGCTTCGGCCACGGCCATCCTCACCTCATCCACGCGCTTCACGAACAGTCGAAGCGTCTCTGGCATGCTTCCAATATGTATCGCGTTCCGGGCGCCGAGCGCCTCGCAGGCCGCCTCGTTGCCGCGACCTTTGCGCAAACGGTGTTCTTTTCGAACTCCGGCGTCGAGGCGTGGGAGTGCGCGTTTAAGGTCGTGCGCTCGTTCAATCATGCCACCGGTCGGGCGGCGCGCCATCGAGTCATCACCTGCGGAAATGCATTCCACGGCCGTACGATGGCCGCCATCGCGGCGACCGATCAGGAAAAGCTTCGGGCGGGGTTTTCGCCGCTGCCCGACTGGTTTCGAGTCGTGCCCTTCAATGACTTGCAATCGGTGGAAACCGCCATTGATGACACGATCGGTGCAATCATGTTTGAGACGGTGCAAGGCGAAGGGGGGGTGACGCCCGCGACCTTGGACTTCATGCGCGGCGTCCGCGATCTATGCGACCGGCACGACCTCTTGCTCGTGCTCGATGAGATTCAATGCGGCATCGCTCGAACCGGCCGGTTCTTGGCGCATGAGAATTTTGGGATCGCCCCGGATGTCGTTGCCATCGCGAAGGCCATCGGCGCAGGCTTTCCGCTAGGTGCGTGTCTCGCTACCGAGCGCGCAGCGGTCGGCATGACGCTCGGCGCTCACGGCTCCACGACCGGCGGCAATCCACTGGCGATGGCGGTGGGCAATGCCGTGCTCGATATCGTTCTCGAGCCTGGTTTCTTGGCGGGGGTTGTCGAACGCTCGGCCCTTCTGCGGCGCAAGCTTCAGCACCTGGCCGACACCGACGAGACCAACATGTTCAGCGCGGTGCGCGGGCTTGGTTTGATGCTTGGACTCGAATGCCGCGTGCCTAGCCGCCAGTTCGTAGAGGCCGCCCGCAGCCAGGGACTGCTGACGGCCGCGGCGGGGCAGAACGTGGTGCGGCTCTTGCCGCCGCTGATTATCGAAGAGAGGCACATGGAAGAGGCGTGCGATAAATTGCGCAAGACTGCGAAGTTGGTCGGATAGTAAAACTAATGGATCCGAACGTACCCATTCGGTGGCGTGTCTTCGGCTCGGCGGCAATCGCAACGTCATTCTGCTCTTCGTCGCATACATGTGCATGAACTACACCTATTACTTGCTCTCGAACTGGGTGTTCCTGTATCTGGTCCAAGAACGAAGGGGCGGCGGCAATGAACATCGGGCGCGGTGATACCATGGCGGTATGCGGCATCATGAACACGGGCGGAAATCTCGGCGGCATCATCAGCTTGCCGATCATCGGATACCTTTCGGGACGCCACTCTTGGCACACATGCTTTCTTGGTCTTCAGCGCAGCGCACGCCCGGTCTCTTGGATAGATCCGAAAAACGCAGCAGTTCAACTGCACCGAAAGTAAGGGGGAATTACATGAAAGCCAAAGCGCTTGTCGCCGCGCTATTGATCTTTGCGAGTCTGCCGGTATTCGCTGAGAAGTACGCGATTCATGCCGGACATTTGATCGATCCGAGCACCGGAGCGGTGATGCAGGACCGCACCATCATCGTCGTCGATGGCCGCATACAGTCGATCGGAGCCGGGGAGCCGGGCCCGAAAGACGCCGTACCGATCGATCTGTCGCAGGAATGGGTTCTTCCGGGCTTGATGGACGCACATACGCATTTATCGCTGACCGAGATCGGATCCGATGCGTTGCCCCTGGAGTCGACCTATCTAAGAGACAGCACGGCGTACCGAGCATTGAGGGGAGAATATAACGCCCGAGCGCTCGTCCGCGCGGGCTTCACAACCATTCGCGATGTTGGGAACTCGGGCGACTATGCGATGCAAGATGTCCGGCGCGCGGTGGAGGCGGGATGGTTCGTGGGTCCTACCGTGGTCGATGCCGGGAAAATAATTGCGGCGTATGGCGGTCAATCCCACGAGATTCCGCCGGAACAAGGGGCCCTTTGGCGGTACGACTATATCGATGCGGACAGCGTCTCTGAAATTAGAAAGGCCGTGCGGATGAACATCTACCACGGCGCCGGCGTCATTAAACTGGTGCTCGATAACTCCTCCTATCATTATTCCGTCGACGAGGTCAGGGCTGCCGTCGATGAGGCGCACCGCGCAGGAGTCGCCGTGGCAGTTCACGTCTACGGCGGCGAACCGGCCGACAATGCCATCGAAGCGGGCGTCGACTCGATCGAGCACGGATTCGAGCTCACCGATCCGCAGCTAAAGAAGATGAAGGAGAAGGGCATCTTCCTGGTAGGCACCGACTATCCCCGAGCGCATCTCGATATCATCGGTACGGCGGGAGGCGTCTTTCCGGAGCCTGCGGTACTTGCACCCCAGATCATTGATCGATTGAAGCGCGCTCACCGAATCGGAGTACGCCTCGCATTCGGCAGCGATACGGTGATGGAGGTAGCTGGCCGGAGCCGCGCGGATCTGATGTTCGATTACCTTGCGGTTTGGCGCGCAGCGGAGATCTCGCCCGCGGAGATTTTAAAGAGCATGACCAGCGAGCCGGCGCAGCTACTTCGAGTAGATAAGGTACGCGGCCGAGTGGNNAGGCGGTGGGTCAGGCGGCGGATTTGATCGCCACTCCCGCCGATCCACTGAGCGACATTGAAAATCTGCGTCACGTCAATTTCGTCATGAAGGACGGTCGAGTTGCAGATTTGACTCCTGCCAACCCAAGACGCTAATGCGCCATGCCGCTATCCATTGCTTCCGCAAATGCAATGATTCTCATATGCCGCTCCTTTTGCCGACAGCATTGCGGTTCGCGGCGCTCGA
>PMMB01000179.1 GCA_003165495.1 Gammaproteobacteria bacterium
TGGATTTGGCGATATCGCCGGCGGGGGAGATGTGATCGGTGGTGACCGAATCTCCGAGTACCGCCAGCGCACGCGCGCCCTTGATGTCGGCTAACGGCGCCGGCGTCATGGTGATGGCGTCGAAGTAGGGTGGGTTCTTGACGTAGGTGGATTTGCCGTCCCAGGAATAAATCTTGCCCACCGGTGTCGTGATGGCGTTCCAGTTCGCGTCGCCCGAGAACACATTGGCGTAGCCTTTCTTGAACATGCCCGAGTCCACCGACGCAGCCACCGCGGCGGCCACATCCTTGGCGCTCGGCCAGATATCCTTGAGGTACACGGGCTTTCCATCCTTGCCCTGTCCCAGCGGCTCGGTGGTGATATCGATGTCCAAACTCCCTGCCAGCGCATAGGCGACGACCAGGGGCGGCGAGGCGAGGAAATTCATCTTGATTTGCGGGTGCACGCGGCCTTCGAAATTGCGATTACCCGACAGCACAGAGCAGGCGACGACATCGGCGGTTTTGACGGCCTCGGAAATTTCCGGTTTCAAGGGTCCGGAGTTGCCGATGCACGTGGTGCAGCCATAGCCCACGGTATAAAACCCCAGGGCCTCCAAATCCTTGAGCAGTCCGGCCTTGCGCAAGTAATCGGTGACCACGCGCGAGCCGGGGGCGAGCGAGGTCTTCACCCATGGCTTGGAGCCAAGGCCGCGAGCGTTCGCATTGCGGGCAAGCAGTCCCGCAGCCACCAACACCGTGGGATTCGACGTATTCGTACAACTGGTGATGGCGGCGATCAAGACCGCGCCGTCGCGCACTTCAAAGGCCTTGCCGCCAACACTGGCCTTGGCGACTCCGGTCGCCAGCGGATTTTTTTGCGTACGCTCGTCGGCCATTTTCTTCACGCTGCTCTCGTAAACTCTCTTGGCGTTTCGCAGCGGTACGCGATCTTGCGGCCGCTTCGGCCCGGCGAGGGAGGGTTCGACCGTCGACAGGTCGAGTTCGACGACATCGGTGTAATCGGCAGCCGGCGCGCCGTTGACGCGCCACAGTCCCTGCGCCTTGGCGTAGGCCTCGACCAGNNGCAATTTGATCCGGCGCCCGGCCGGTGAGCTCGAGGTAGCGAATGGTTTCCTCGTCGATGGGGAAGATCGCGACAGTGGAGCCGAACTCCGGCGACATATTGGCAATGGTGGCGCGGTCGGCGAGCGGCAGCCCCTTGAGACCGTCGCCGAAGAATTCCACGAATTTATCCACGACGCCGTGCTTGCGCAGAATCTCCGTCACGGTCAGCACGAGGTCGGTGGCCGTGGTGCCCGCGGGCAAGCCGCCCGTCAGCTTGAAACCGATCACTTGCGGGATCAGCATCGTGACCGGCTGGCCCAACATGGCGGCTTCGGCCTCGATACCGCCCACGCCCCAACCGAGTACCCCCAGCGCGTTGATCATGGTGGTGTGCGAATCGGTGCCGACCAAGGTGTCGGGATAGGCGAGCTTCCTGCCGGTGGGGCCGTCCGAGAAAATCACTCGCGCCAGGCGTTCTAAATTGACTTGATGGACGATACCGGTATTGGGCGGCACGACCTTGAAGTTGCTGAACGCCGTTTGCCCCCAACGCAGGAACATGTAGCGTTCGCCGTTGCGTTTGAACTCGATTTCGTTGTTGTGCTGCAGCGAGTCGGCCGCACCGTATTCATCGACCTGTACCGAGTGATCGATGACCAATTCGGCGGGGGCCAGCGGATTGACTCGTTGCGGATCCCCGCCGAGCCGAACGATGGCCTCGCGCATGGCCGCCAGGTCGACGATGCAGGGAACGCCCGTGAAGTCCTGCATGATGACTCGCGCCGGCGTGAAGGCGATCTCGTGATTCGGCAGCGCTTTCGGATCCCATTTCAGCAGAGCGTCGATATCGCTCTTGGTGACATTGACGCCGTCTTCGAAGCGCAGGAGGTTTTCCAACAGGATCTTCAGGGAGAAGGGCAGCCGGTCGACATTGAGGGCCTTGAGACTCAGGATCTCAAATTGCTCCGCGCCCACCTTAAGCGTCGTTCTTGCCTTGAAACTATCCGTCATGACCCCTCCACGGAAAAAAGAGAATTATAGGTGATTCCGCGGGCGCCCGCGCCCGAGCGGGAATTGAATCGTCGCGCGATGACGCCGCCGCCGAGACAGCGTGCACCTCGGTAGAACACCGCGTACTGCCCGGGGGTGACGGCACGCGCAGGTTCGCTCAAGGTCACGCGCCAGTTCTGATCGGTGCTGATGTTCTGTGCGGCAGTCAAGCGCACCGTGCAGTTAAGGTCATTCTGCCGATAGCGCGTCTTGACCGCGCATTCGATCGGTTGATCGGCGACCTCGCAGAAGTTCAACCAGTGCATCTGTTCCACATCGAAGGCATCGGATAACAGCAAGGGATGGTCTTGATCCTGAACCACGATGAGCGCATTGCGCTCCATGACCTTATCGGCCACGTACCAGGGCGCGGCGGCGGTGCCGGCACGGCCGCCTAACCTAAGGCCTGACCGTTGACCCAGGGTGTACAGGGCGAGGCCGCGATGCTCGCCTAGAACCAAGCCGCCGTCGTTCTCGATCGGCCCCGGTTCCGTGCGTAGATAACGGCTCAGGAACTCTTGAAAAGGCCGCTCGCCGATGAAGCAGATGCCGGTGCTGTCCGGCTTGTCGTACACCGGCAAGCCTGCCGCGTGCGCCAGCTTTCGCACCTCCGCCTTGCACAACTCGCCGATCGGAAACAGGGTCTTGCAGAGTGCCGATGCGGCGACCCCATGGAGAAAGTAGCTCTGATCCTTGGCCGTGTCCGCCGCTTTCAGAAGTTGCGTTCCTAACGGCGTATGTTGCAGGCGCGCGTAGTGGCCGGTGGCGATCCAGGAAGCGCCCAGACGGTGCATGTAGTCCAGGCAAACGCCGAACTTGATTTCGCGATTACAGAGAACGTCCGGGTTAGGGGTGCGGCCTGCGGCGTATTCGCGCAGGAAAAGCTCAAAGACCCGTTCGCGATACTGCGCGGCAAAACTCACCCGATGCAGGGCTACATCTAAGGTCTCGCAGACTCGGCGCGCATCCTGAAAATCAGCCGCGGTGGTGCAGTAGGCGTCGTCATCGTCCTCCCAGTTGGACATGAACAGCCCTTGCACGGCGTAGCCGGCGCGTTGCAGCAGGAGGGCAGCGGCGGCTGAGTCGACGCCGCCCGACATGCCGACGATGACGGTGCCGGCAAGCTTGGGATCAGGGAGGTCGGGCATCCGCCCATTATACGGAGGCCCGAAGGCTACATGAGCATTTGCCGCATTTGCGATTCTTGCATGCTCGTTTGCCAGACCTCATCGAAAAAGTTCAAATAGCGGCGCACGACGGCCGGATCGTTCATATCGGAGATGCCGTCCCAGCGGTCCGCCTGTAGCCGGTACACCAGCGCCTTGTCGTCCGCGATGATGAACGCGCCGGCGCTCGCCGCGTACTCGGGACTCATGGCGCGCAGATCGATGCAGCTGGTAAGACGGCGCGCCAATGCAAGAAATCGGTTGTTATCGACCATGGCCCGCGACGGATCGGCGAGCAGAACGCGCACTTTGGCGTAGGAACGTGCCAATACCAGGCGCTTGATGGCCTCGAGAAACGGCTCCTCGCCATAAATCAAGGGTTCCAGATCTTGAGTAAAGATGGACAACAGGCGCTGCGCCGACTTGGCCACCTTGAGGCTGGCTTCGCGAACCTCCGGCATGGTGGTAAGGATGGTACGGGTACCCGATCCCGTGGAAACGTCTGCGCCCGCCGCAGGACCTCTGTCCGCGACCGGTTTCGTACGTTCGTCCGTGCTACCCGCCATATCTCAGTGCCTCAATTGGAGGTTTATGGGCATTTTGCCCGACCTCGCGTACTTTGAGCGATAGTACCGTTTGGCCAGGAAAGGCCCGTGCTAACTGCGTCACGTTTCGGACTCCGCGCGTGCGCGCTTCGCAAGTACCGGTGCCAAACCAACATAATCCTTAGGTTCCAAGCAGAGCAGCCGCTCTTTCTCCGCCGCCGGCAGATCCAAGGAGGCGATGAACTCGCGCATGGCATCCCTGTCGACGGGCCGGCCACGCGTGAAGGATTTCAATCGGTCATAAGCCTCCGGAATCCCGTGGGCGCGCATCACCGTTTGCACAGCCTCGCCCAGCACCTCCCAGGCTCGGTCCAGATCCTCGGCGACACGCGCCTGGTCGAGTTCGATTTTTCCCAGACCGGCCGCCAACGAGCCGTAGCTCAAGACAGAGTGTCCGATCGCCACGCCCAGATTGCGCAGCACGGTGGAGTCCGTGAGGTCGCGCTGCAACCGCGACACGGGCAGTTTGTCGGCGAAATGCCCCAGCAACGCATTGGCCAACCCGAGGTTGCCTTCGGCGTTTTCGAAATCGATTGGATTCACCTTGTGCGGCATGGTGGAGGAGCCGACTTCGTCTTCTACCAAGCGCTGCTTGAAGTAACCGAGCGAGATGTAACTCCACAGGTCGCGTGCAAGGTCGAGAAGCACAGTGTTGGCTCGCATGAGCGCATGGCAGTACTCGGCAATCCAATCATGCGGCTCTATCTGCGTGGTGTAGGCGTTCGATGCCATTCCTAGGGATTCGACGAAGGCCTGACTGAACCCAAGCCAATCGACATGCGGCAATGCTGCGACATGCGCATTGAAATTGCCGACCGCACCGTTCATCTTTCCCAGGATACCGACGCGCTCGATACCGGCGCGCTGGGTCTGCAGCCGCGCGGCGACATTGGCGAGTTCCTTGCCGACCGTGGTGGGTGTCGCGGTCTGGCCGTGAGTGCGCGCCAACATCGGCGCCGCGGCGTGACGATGAGCCAGGGAGTCGAGCAGACCACCGATGGTATCGAGCATGGGCAGCAGCAGCTCCGCGCGCGCTCTCTTCAGCATGAGGGCGTAGGCGAGGTTGTTGATATCTTCCGACGTGCAAGCGAAATGCAGCCATTCGAGTTCGGCGGCGGCCGCGCCACGCTTCGCAAGTTCGGTGCGCAACCAAATTTCGACCGCCTTCACATCGTGGTTGGTGCGCGCTTCGATTTTCTTGATGGCCGCCACGTCGGTGCCGGCCGGGTCCTTTGAGAGCGCGGCAAGCAGGTCCTTGGCCGCGCGCGGCAGCTTGGCTAGAGCGGGCGCGGCCGGACCCGCGGCGAGAGCCAGGAACCAGGCGCATTCCACGCGTACGCGCTCGCGCATCAGGCCTGCTTCGCTGAATAAATACCGGACCGCCGCGAGTTTGGCGGCATAGCGGCCATCTAGGGGTGAAAGCGCGTCAATGGAAGAAGTGGCCATCGGAGGATGCGGTCGCTTTAAGTGTAGAATCCAGCAATATTACCGTAAACGAATGAACCAGCGAGGTTAAGGGGCGATGACAGCATCCACTCGCGTCGAGCATGACAGTATGGGCGCGCTCGACGTGCCGGCGAGCGCCCTATGGGGTGCCCAAACCCAGCGCGCCATTCAAAACTTTCCGCCCACGGGGCTGCGCATGCCGCGGGCCTTCATTCGCGCATTGGGGCTCATCAAGCATGCCGCAGCCGGCGCGAACGCGGAAATCGGCGATCTGCCGCGAGACTTGGCGGCGGCGATACAAGCAGCAGCGCTCGATGTCGCTGCGGGCCGCTATGACGACCAATTCCCCGTGGACGTCTTTCAAACGGGGTCGGGCACCAGCAGCAACATGAATGCCAACGAAGTGATCGCCACCCTGGCGTCCCGAACGTTGCGCTGTGCCGTGCATCCGAACGATCAGGTGAATATGGGCCAGAGCAGCAACGATGTGGTGCCCACCGCGATTCACGTCGCCGCGGCGTTGCTCCTCCATGAGCATCTGCTGCCTGCGCTCGTGCGCCTGCGCACGGTCTTGGGTCAAAGGGCGGCCGAATTCGCCGACGTGGTCAAGACGGGCCGCACCCATTTGATGGACGCAGTGCCCATCACGCTGGCGCAGGAGCTCAAGGGTTGGCAGGCGCAAATCGACAATGCCGTGGCCCGTCTGCGGTCGGTCACACCGCGTTTATACAAGCTCGCGCAGGGTGGCACCGCCGTCGGCACCGGCATCAACGCCAGGCCGCAGTTCGGTGCAGTGTTTGCGCGCTGCCTCGCGGCGAGTACCGGGCTTGGCTTTCGGCCAAGCGATAACTATTTCGAAGCGCTGTCGAGCCAGGACACGGCCGTGGAACTGTCCGGCCAGCTCAAGGTCCTTGGTGTAAGTCTGATGAAAATATCGAATGATTTGCGCTGGATGAACAGCGGACCCCTGGCGGG
>PMMB01000190.1 GCA_003165495.1 Gammaproteobacteria bacterium
GTCGCGAACACCTTCACCACCGAATTCTCAATCGCCGGCGCCCGATCCATGTCGGCCGCACGGGCCGCGGCACGAGGGACCGTGGCTACATTGAAACTGCAAATCAAACAGAAGCTGGCCAGCGCAAGTCGCTTGAAAGGTGTCATGTGTGCCGTTCGAGTCCTATTTTCCATCGACTGAGAAGGCGAGCAGGGTGTTACCCGAGTTGACGTAAACCGTGCCGTTCACGATCGTCGCTCCGCCGTGATCCAAAGGACCGCCGCTCGCCTTGATGCCGTTCTTGGTTTGGTATTCCTTGGCCGTGTCGAAGTCCCACAGGATTTTGCCGTCGATGGTCGAGTAAGCGCGCAAATGCCCGTCCATCGATCCGGAGAATATACTGCCGGGCATGACGGTGACCGCTTGTGACTGTGCATGCGAACAATGTTGGTCGCCCCAAGCGCAGGCGGGTTCCGGCGAGGCCGTGTGCCACCGCGCAGCGCCGGTCTTCATATCGAGCGCCGTCAAACTGCCGAAAGGATTCGCTGGCTGCGCCAGCAGACCGGAGATGGCGACATAGACGTTGCGGTGATCCGCGGCGCTGCCCCAGGCAACCCCGCCGGCGCTGCCCGCGACCCCAGGCGGCCCGACCACGCTCGTGATTCCGGTTGCGCCACCACCGGCAATGCCGGCGGCCGCTGCGCTGCTGTCGCCGACTTTCGTCTGCCATAGGGTGTCGCCGCCATGATCGGGATCCAGACCGTAGACCACGCCTGATTTTTGTCCCGCCAAGAGGACTTCATTGCCGCTCGCCAGTGTCCGCAATACAGGCGAACTCGCAAAGCCGTTGCCGAACAATCCGGCGTCCGGCCGACTCAGTTGCTTGACCCAGCGCAGCTTGCCTTCGACCAAATCGAAGGCCACGACGGCGTCCGTCAGAGACTGCTCGATCCCGGTCGCGGAGCTGCCGGTCGCGACGTATACAACATTGCGTTTGCTGTCGATGGTCGGCGACGAGGAGATCGCCGCACCCGCGGGGCCGAATTCCTGGATGCCGGCGTTGTTCTTGCGAGTGGGCATTGGCTCCTCGAGAACGGTATAGCTCTTCCACACGATTCTGCCGCCGGCGATCTCGAGCGCGGCCACGCTGCCGCGAAAAGTGCAGCAGCTGTAGCTCGGGTTGGCGGCCGCCGTATCCTCGCTCGAAGATACGGCCACGTAGAGGCGGTCGTTGTACAGCGTCGGCGCGCCCACGATGCGCGCCGACGGGTGCGTGTCGACTTGGGTTTTCCACAACAGAGTTCCTTTCTGTGCGTCCAACGCATACACCGCGCCGGTATCGTCACCGAAGAACGCGGCGCTTGGCGCCTTGATAACTTCAAGATGCGCCAATGTACGTTTCAACTTCCTCGGCAGGGCGGCGACTCGGGCGCGTGCCAGTTCGCCGATAGTAACCGCGGTGCGGCTGCCCGCGGCGGCGTCGTACGTCCAATACGTGCAGCCCGTTTTGGAATCGAGCGAGTAGATACGGCCCGCGGAACTGGTGACGAATATACGTTCGTCCACCACGGTGGGCTGGCCAAACTCCGTGCCGCTAGGGTAGCCGTAGGCCCATTTCAACGCGAGCTTCGCCACGTCGCTGGCGCGAATCGCAGGCTCGGGTTGGTATCGCGTGTTGTCGAGACCCCGGCCCCAGCCATTCCATTGCACGCTGCCTAAGGCCACGGGTCCCGCCCGATCTGGGCAGACATTGTCTTGCGGGGCGGCATTGGCGGCGCCGCCAAGCAGCAGAGCCGCCAATGCGCTTAACGTCGCGTAGGGTTGCACCGCCATCGATCAGCGCTTGTCGATCGGCTGGTAGTCCCGCTGTGAAGGACCGGTGTAGAGCTGGCGCGGCCTGCCGATCCTCATATTAGGATCAGACACCATTTCCTGCCACTGCGCCACCCAGCCGGCGGTGCGCGCGATCGCGAACATGACGGTGAACATGGAGCGCGGAATTCCCAGCGCGCTGTAGATGATGCCGGAGTAGAAGTCCACATTCGGATACAGCTTGCGCGACACGAAGTATTCGTCCTTGAGCGCAATCTCCTCCAGTTTCAGCGCCAACTCGAACAGCGGATTATTGGTCTTGCCGAGTTTCTCCAACACGCGATAGCACATGCCGCGAATGATCTTGGCGCGCGGATCGAAGTTTTTGTAGACGCGGTGCCCGAATCCCATCAACCGCACGTGATCGCTCTTATCCTTGACGCGCGCGAGGAATTTATCGATGTTGGCGACCGAACCGATTCCATCCAGCATATTGAGTACGGCTTCATTGGCGCCGCCATGCGCCGGTCCCCACAGGGCGGATACGCCGGCTGATATGGCGGCGTAAGGGTTCGCACCGGTACTGCCGGCCAAACGCACCGTCGACGTGCTGGCGTTTTGCTCGTGATCCGCATGCAGAATGAACAGCAAATCCAACGCTTCGGCCGCGACCGGATCGATCGCATACGGCTCGCACGGAACCGCGAAGAACATATTGAGCATGTTCGCGCAGTAACGCAGATCGTTGCGCGGGTAAACGAACGGTTGGCCGAGCGTGTGCTTGTAGGCCGCGGCAGCGATGGTCGGCAGTTTCGCGAGGATTCGATGCGAGAAAATCTCCCGGTGCCGCGGGTCTTCGATGTTCATGGTGTCGTGATAGAACGCAGCCATCGATGCGACCACCGCGGACACCATGGCCATGGGGTGCGCGTTATGATGGAAACCCTGGAAAAAACGCAACAATTGCTCGTTGACCATGGTGTGGCGCATGATCGAATTCTGAAATGCGCACAGTTCCGTTTTGGTCGGCAGAGTGCCGTTGATCAATAGATTGGCGACTTCGAGAAAGCTCGATTTCTCCGCGAGTTGTTCCACCGGATAGCCGCGATACAACAGCAAGCCTAAGTCGCCGTCGATGTAGGTGATCTTGCTTTCGGTGCTTGCCGTGGCCATGAAGCCGGGGTCGAATGTAAATATCCCTTGCTCTTTGGTCAGGTTGGAAATGTCGAGAGCTTCGGGTCCGATGGATCCCGAGACGGCGTTCAGCGGGGTCGTCTTTCCGTTCGCGAGATTCTTGAGTTCGTATTTCGTGCTCATGCGCTTTTCCGACGGGGAAGTAGTTTGGTTCGTTTAGGACCCGCAAGCCTTGCACGGCCGTACATCGGAATCAAGGGAGCGAGGCTCAAGCGCGCGCACTCAAGCTCGCACACTCAAGCGCGCGCACTCGAGAAGAATAAAGCTCGGCGGTTAGGCTTTCGCCGCTACCGCATACTTCTTGCGGAATTTATCGACGCGACCGCCGGTGTCCACAATTTTCTGTTTGCCGGTATAGAACGGATGGCAATTGGAGCAAACTTCGACCTGCAGATCCTGGCCAATGGTCGAGCGTGTCTCGAACTTATTGCCGCAGGTGCAAGTGACCGCGATGACTTTATAGTCTGGATGGATGCCGGCTTTCATAGGAACCTCGAGTGTCGGTAGCGGCAGAATCGACGAGCACCTCGAAGGTGCACAGCGCCACGCCATAAATTCCCTCTGGTTTTTTAGGCGTAACCGCAAACAGCCAGCGCTAAAACCGGGCCGAGCATGATATCCAACACCTGCTAATACCACAAGATGTTCGACATAAGCCCTTGTGTGACAACGACCGAGCACGTTTGTCCACAATAACTGTGGATAAGTCTGTGGATGACGGCCAAGTCGCCTGATTCAGACGGCGGAAATTCGCATAATTGTTAACTTGGTCAAAAAATAGACAAGTCACTTCTTTATTATATTTCAATCGGTTACGAGATGCATCTGACCTACTGCAAGTGCAATGTGCTGTAGGTACCCCTTTGTGCGAGGTCCGAGCCCCCGTGTGCATAAGCTTAGGCGAGAAAACTCGCCTGCAGATCATTTAGGAAGCGCCGGCCCAGCTCCGTGGGACGCCAGCCGTCCGCCTGGCGCTCCAATAGCCCGCGTCCTTCCCCTTCAGCAAGTTTGCCCTCCACCGAAGCCATTTCGAGCCCGGTTCGCTGCCGATAGTCGCGAACCGTAAAGCCCTCATTGAGCCGCAGCGCATTCAGCATGAACTCGAACGGCAAGTCCGCAACCGCAATGGAAGAACTCTCGCCGATGGCCGCGCCGGCGCTGGCGCCGCGCACCTGCTCCTGATAGTCGCGCGGTTGCTTGGGTTTGGTAGTGCGCAAGATGCGTTGCGGGAGCGCGAGACTGAGTTTTCCGTGCGCGCCGGCGCCTACCCCTAAGTAATCGCCGAACAGCCAGTAATTGAGGTTGTGCCGGCAACGCTTTCCCAAGCGCGCGTACGCCGAGACTTCGTACTGCACATACCCCGCATCGGCCAACAGCGTTTGACCCGCGGTTTGAATCTGCCAAGCGGCATCCTCGTCCGGCAGCTGCGGCGGCCGCGCATGAAATACCGTCCCAGGCTCGAGCGTGAGCTGGTAATAGGACACATGCGCAGGACCCAGCGCACACGCAGTTCGGACATCCTCGAGCGCCTCCTCCAGCGTCTGCTGCGGCAGGGCATACATCAAATCGAGATTGAAATTGTCGAGCTTCGCCGCCCGCAATTCCGCGACCGCGCGATGCGTATCGTCCGCCGAGTGAATGCGGCCCAAGACTTCGAGCGCGCGCGGCGCAAAGGTCTGTGCGCCCAATGACACTCGATTGATGCCTGCATCCCGATACCCTGAGAATCGGCCGCGTTCAATGGTCCCCGGATTGGCTTCCATGGTGACTTCAACATCTTCGGCGAATGCGATTCGCTGTCGCAATGCGCCGATCAGCCGGCTGAAATCCTCGGGCTGGAACAGACTGGGCGTGCCGCCGCCGAAGAATACCGTGTCGATCCTGCGGCCCGTCAACCGCGGCAGTTCCAGGTCGAAATCGCGAATCAGCGCATCGATGTACGAGGTGTCGGGCGCGGCCGACTTCAATTGATGCGAATTGAAATCGCAGTACGGACACTTGCGCACGCACCAAGGCATGTGCACGTACAAGGCGAGCGAAGGCTCGGTCACGGCCGCACAGTCGGGGCGTCGCGCGCCAGCCGCTCGCGCGCCACCAATTGATCGCGTAACGCGCGCATGGCAATGCCACGATGACTGAGCCGATTTTTATCCGAAAGATTGAGTTGCGCCGCTGTCACGCCTAGGTCCGGCAGCCAAAAATACGGATCGTAGCCGAAGCCGCCGGAGCCCCGCGGTGTGTCGACGATAGTCCCCTCCCAAACACCTTCGGCAATCAGCGGTGCCGTATCCGAAGGCTCGAACACGAACACCAATGCACATCGGTAGCGCGCCCGGCGCTGCTCACTGCACATGCCTGCGAGCGCATCCAGAAGCTTTGCGTTGTTGGCCGCGTCATCGGCGCCCGCCCCTGCGTAGCGAGCCGAAAAAATGCCCGGAGCGCCGCCAAGCGCGTCGACTTCGAGTCCGGAGTCGTCCGCGATTGCGGCAACCCCCGCAGCCGCCGCGGCATGCCTCGCCTTCAACAGGGCGTTCTCGAGAAAGCTCGCACCGGTCTCCTCGGGCGAGACTGCTCCCAGTTCGCCGAGGCCGTGCAGATCGAAGGGTAGGTCCGCCAGTAACGCGCGCAACTCTTGCAGCTTGCCCGGGTTACCGGTTGCGACAATGAGCGGCCTACGCGGCACGAACACTGAGCTGGGCGGCATGCAAGCGAGCTACACCTAAAGTCGCGAGGTCCAGCAATTGCTCGAGCTCGTGGCGGCGAAACGCGTGGCCTTCAGCGGTGCCCTGCACCTCGACGAACGCGCCGCCGCTGTTCATGACCACGTTCATGTCCGTCTCGGCGTTCGAGTCCTCGGCGTAATCCAAGTCGAGCACCGGCGTGCCGCGGTAGATGCCCACGGACACGGCCGCGACCTGGCCGTGCAGCGGGTTCGCGGTGATGGCGCGTCTCTTGAGCAGTGTGTCGATGGCGTCCGCCAGGGCCACGAACCCGCCGGTAATGGCCGCCGTTCGAGTGCCGCCGTCCGCCTGCAGCACATCGCAGTCGATGGTCACGGTGCGTTCCCCCAATCCCTTGAGGTCCACCACCGCCCGGAGCGCGCGGCCGATCAGACGCTGAATCTCTTGGGTGCGGCCCGTCTGTTTGCCGCGGGCCGCCTCGCGCGCCGAACGCGTATGGGTCGCCCGCGGCAGCATGCCGTACTCGGCGGTCACCCAGCCCTGGGCCTGGCCGCGCAGAAATGACGGCACGGTATCTTCGATACTGGCGGTGCACAAAACCCGCGTGGCTCCAAACGCCACCAACACCGAGCCTTCCGCATGCTTGGTATACCCACGCTCGAAGCTCAATTCGCGCAACTCGTCGGGCGCCCGACCGCTCGGCCGAATGCTCACGCGGCCCGCCAGCGCAGCGCCGCCGCACTGGCGTTGTCGCTATAGGGTGCGGAGGCCTCGACCGCTTGCGTTCCGAGATCGGTCAAGGTTTCACGCAAGGGCTTGGCAACGGTCTGCGCGAAGCGCACGAAATCCTGATCAAGCAAGTTTGCCCACACGCCGTCCGTACACAGCAGCAACACATCGCCGGCTTTGAGCTTGCGCCGCGTCGATATGCTCATTTCCGGCAAAGCCGCATCTCCGCCGAGACAACACTCGACATAGTTTCGCATCGGGTGGCCGTGAACTTCGGCCTCGGTGATCAAGCCTTCGCGCAGCAATACTTCGACGTGGCTGTGATCGCGGGTGCGCTCCAGCACCTGAGCCTGCCGTAATTGATAGATGCGGCTATCGCCGACATGCGCCCAATAAGCCGCGGAGTCCTGTACCAGGCACATCGCGCAAGTCGCGCGCGGACGCGCTTCGACGCTGAGGCCGATCCCCAGCTTCACGACTTCTTCGTGTGCGCGGCCCAACGATATATGCAAGAAACCAAGCGGATCGAAGATGGGATGCGGCGTCTGCCAGAACGACTCGAGTAACGTCGCCAGCGCAGTTTCGGCGGCGCGCGCGCCTTCCGCATGGCCGCCCATACCGTCGATCACGACCAACAGCACGGCGTTATCGGCGGCTGCCACCGCGACTCGGTCCTGATTTTCTTCGCGGTGGCCGATGAGGCTGACATCCGCGGTCTCGATCTGCAATGACAGCTCCTAGCTTCTGATAAACTCAACACAAGGATTATGGCCGATTCTAGCGCAGACCCCTATGATTCGTAGCATGACCGGCTTTGCGCGGCGCGAGCGCCAGTTCCCTTGGGGATTGTTGGCTTGGGAATTGAAGACGGTCAATCATCGTTTTCTGGAAATGGGCTTTCGCCTGCCCGAGGAATTCCGGGTCGGCGAAGCGGAATTTCGCCAGGGCGTAGCCGCCGCCGTGCGGCGCGGCAAAGTCGAGTGTTCCCTGCATTTTCGCCCCGCAGTGGTGGCGGGCGCACTCGAGGTCGACGCCGAGCTGCTTAGGAGCCTCACGCAGCGGGCACAACATATTGCCGCACAGGCGGGAGCCGCGGCGCGCATCGACGCCCTTGAATTGCTGCGCTGGCCCGGCGTGATTCGAGACGGGACCCGCGACAATGCGCCCATGATCGCCGCCGCGCACGCGCTACTCGCCGACGCACTGGCGGAGCTCGCGCGCTTTCGCGACAGCGAGGGAGGACGGCTGCGCGACGCTTTGGAGCAGCGCTGCGCGGGACTGGTCGAATTCGCCGCACGGGTGGCGGACCGGCTGCCGGAGGTGCGGGCGCGCATGCGCGCGAAACTGCTCGAACGCATCGCGCAGTTGGTCAGCGACGTCGACCACGAACGGCTCGAACAGGAACTGGCGATTTTGGCGCAGCGGCTGGACGTGGACGAGGAGATCGANNNATGCAGGAGCTGAATCGCGAAGCCAACACGCTGTCGTCGAAGTCTCAAGACATAGAAACCACTCGTGCGGCCGTCGATATGAAGGTGTTGATCGAGCAGATGCGCGAGCAAGTGCAGAACATCGAGTAGCGATCGATGCAACGCGGGCGCCTCTACGTGGTTTCGGCACCTTCCGGTGCGGGCAAGACCAGCTTGGTGAAGGCCTTGATGGAGCGCGAACCGCGCATTCGCTTCTCCGTGTCCTACACCACGCGCACGCCGCGGCCCAACGAGATCCCCGGGCGCGACTACCACTTCGTGAGCATGGAGCGCTTTGCCGAGATGGCCGCCCACGGCGAGTTTCTCGAGCACGCGCAGGTTTTCGACAATTGCTACGGCACGGGGGTGCGAGCGGTTGAGGAAGCGCTGTCGAACGGTGAGCAGCTGTTGCTGGAGATCGATTGGCAGGGCGCCCGCCAGGTGCGCGCGCGACTTGCGGAGGCGCGCAGCATTTTCATCCTGCCGCCCTCGCGCACCGCGCTGGAGCAAAGGCTCAAGGCCCGCAGCACCGATTCGGATGCGGTGATTCAGCGAAGGCTTCGGGATGCCGCGCAGGATCTCGCGCATTGGGCCGAATTCGACTACGTCGTGATCAACGACCGCTTCGATGCGGCGCTCGAGGACTTGCGGGCCATCGTTGCGGATCGCGGCAGCCACTTAGGTAAGCAAAGACCCGAAGTGGCGCGCCTCGCGGCGGAATTGTTGGATCGGCCTTGAGCCCCGGCCACAATTGGCCCGGTCTTTAGGGTTTTCTGCTATCCTTACAATCCCTTTAATGGAACCCTAGAGTATGGCGCGTATCACAGTCGAAGACTGCCTTCAGAACGAACCCAACCTATTCAACCTGGTGTTGTTGGCCGCGAAGCGCGCCAGGCGCCTGGCTAACGGTGCGGAAGCCACCGTGGAATGGGAAAACGACAAACCGACTGTGGTGGCGCTGCGCGAGATTGCCGCCGGAAATATCACGCTCGAAATGTTGGAAGAGCCCGAAGAGCCGGCACAGCAGCCGGTGAGCGAGCTGGACATGCCGTCGGATTTCCGTGCGCCGCAACTCGGCCTTGGGGACTAACCAAGACCGGCTAACCCAAGAGCGACGATGGACTATGCGTCTTCCATACTCGGTTTCCTACCCGGTGGAAGACGCTCCACCGGGATCAGTCAGCTCTTAGACAAACTCGAAGCCTATTTGTCGCCTGCTCAAGTCGAGCGGGTGCGCGAAGCTTATGAATTCGGCGCGGAAAAGCACCGCGGCCAGAAGCGCGTTTCGGGCGAACCGTACATTACCCACCCGGTCGCGGTGGCCGATATCCTCGCCGATCTGCGTTTGGATGCCGACACGCTGGTCGCGGCGATTTTGCACGATGTCATCGAGGACACGCCGACCGCCAAGGCCGAGATAGCGTCGATCTTCGGACAGGTCGTGGCCGAGTTGGTCGACGGCGTCAGCAAGCTGGATCAGATTCAGTTCAAGAATCGTCAAGAAGCGCAGGCGGAGAGCTTCCGCAAAATGCTGCTGGCGATGGTGCGTGATATCCGCGTGATCATGGTCAAGCTCGCGGACCGCATGCACAACATGCGCACCCTCGGGGTGATGCCGCCGGTGAAACGCCGCCGCAGCGCCCGGGAAACCTTGGAGATCTACGCGCCGATCGCCGAGCGCCTCGGACTTTACGCGGTCAAGCTCGAGCTCGAGGAACTGGGCTTCAGAGCGCTGTATCCGTACCGCTACAAAGTTCTCGAGCGGGAACTGAAGCGAGCGCGCGGCAACCAGAAAGAATTCATCGGCAAGATCGCCGAGACGTTCAAAGGCGCGCTGAAGAAGGCCGGGATCGCCGGCGGAGTGGAAGGCCGCGAGAAGCACCTCTACAGCATCTACAAAAAGATGCTGAATAAAGGCATCTCGCTCGGCGAAATGGTCGACGTATACGGCTTTCGCATCATCGTCGACAACGCCGACACCTGCTACCGCACATTGGGTCTAGTGCACGGCGTCCACAAGCCCATGCCGGGACGCTTCAAGGACTACATCGCCATACCGCGCGTCAACGGTTACCAATCGTTGCACACGACGCTGTTCGGACCCAACGGCATACCCATCGAAGTACAGATTCGCTCCGAGCAAATGCATCGCGTCGCGGAGTCCGGAATCGCCGCGCATTGGAAGTACAAATCCGGCGGCGATTCTTTCGGTGGCGTCGAACACGATCGCGCGCGCGAATGGCTGGCGAGTCTGGTGCAGATTCAAGAAGGCGGCAGCTCCGAGGAATTCCTGGAGAGCGTCAAAGTCGATTTGTTCCCGGACAAGGTCTACGTGTTCACCCCCAAGGGAAAAATATTGCGGCTGCCGACCGGCGCCACC
>PMMB01000017.1 GCA_003165495.1 Gammaproteobacteria bacterium
CAGTTTCTGCGCGAGCAACACCCGGACTTGCTCGCGATTCGCATGAGCCCGGCTGCCGCACCCTTGCTCGCGCTTCTGCCGCGCCGCGGCGACGACGCAAATGCTCAACGCATTTATCTGATCGATCCCTTGGGCAATCTCATGATGTCCTATGCGCCCGACGCCAAGCCCAAAGGAATGCTCGAAGACATGAAGCGCTTACTGCGCCTTTCCCACATAGGCTAGCGTATGCACCCACAACGACGTTTGTTTTGGTTCAGACGGCTGGCATTGGCAGGCGCGCTGCTCGCGGCGGCGGTAGTCGTGCTGGGCGCGTGGGTACGCCTCACCGATGCCGGCCTGGGCTGCCCGGATTGGCCGGGCTGTTATGGGCATATTTATCCACAGACCGGCCATGCTGCTCCGCAGACGAGCGGTCAGTTCAGCAAAGCGTTGCACGAGATGATTCATCGCTATTTCGCGACGACTTTGGGAATCATCATCACCAGCTTGTTCGTCTGGGCGCTACGATTTCGGAAGGATCGCGATCAACCCCTGGGAGCCGTCGCCCTACTGTTCGTCATCGTATGTTTGCAGGGTGCTCTGGGCGCCTTGACGGTGACGCTGCTGTTGAAACCCTTGATTGTTACGGCGCATCTGCTTGGTGGACTCACCACGTTAGGGTTGTTGTGCTGGTTGTCGCTGCAACCTGGGCAGCGACAGTTATCGGAGCGGGAGGCGGCCCTGCGCAAATACGCCTTCGTGGGTCTCGCCGCGTTGATCGTGCAAATCGCTCTCGGCGGTTGGACCAGCAGCAACTATGCCGCGGTGGCGTGCCCGGATTTCCCCACTTGTCAACATTCTTGGTGGCCGCGGATGGACTATCGCGATGCCTTCGTGCTGTGGCGCGGACTTGGGCTAGATTACGAAGGCGGCGTGCTGGCGAATCCAGCCCGCGTGGCCATACACTTTACGCATCGTCTCGGCGCCCTGGTTGCGGGCTCGATCTTGATCAGCCTCGGGGTCTTGGTCGCCATGACCGCCAGGAGCCGGCGTTTGACATTTGCCGGCGCCCTGCTGGTGCTGGCGGTCCTGTTGCAGATTTCGCTCGGTATAGCGACCGTGCATTGGGGTGTGCCCTTAGGCCCAGCTACCCTGCACAATGCCGGCGCCGCTTTTCTGGTCATCAGCATGGTGTGGCTGTTGCGGGCGCTGTGGCCGGCGCCCGCGATCGGCATGGTACCCTTGCATCGTGTCGACCATTCCCGATAATCCGCCAATTGCCGTCGTCGGCACCAGCCGATGGCGGGATTTTCTGGAGCTCACCAAGCCCAAGGTGAGCCTGTTGATTGTTTTCACCGCCGTCGTCGGCATGGTTCTCGCGTCGCCGGGATTGGTGCCGCTGCCCGCCCTGATTTTCGGCACGCTGGGCATCGCCCTGGCATCCGGATCCGCTGCCGCTTTCAATCATGTGCTGGATCGGCGCATCGATGAGCAAATGGCCCGCACGCGCTTGAGGCCGCTGCCCACGGGGCATTTGGGGAGGCGCCAGGCGGTGTTGTTCGCCGCGCTGCTCGGGCTCGCGTCCATGCTGGTGTTGTGGCTGCTCGTCAACGGCCTCACGGCCGCGCTGACTTTCTGCTCGTTGATCGGTTACGCGATGGTTTATACGGTGTGGCTCAAACACGCCACGCCGCAAAACATCGTGATCGGCGGCGCAGCCGGCGCAGCGCCGCCGGTGCTTGGCTGGGCCGCCGTCACCAACACCATCGACCCGCACGCACTGCTATTGTTCCTGATCATTTTCACGTGGACTCCACCGCATTTCTGGGCCCTGGCAATCGCGCGGCGCGACGACTATGCGAAGGTCGGGATTCCCATGTTGCCCGTGACTCACGGCATCCCATACACCCGCCTGCAAATCGTGCTCTACACTATCCTGCTGGTTTTGAGCACGCTGCTGCCCTACCTCAGCGGCATGAGCGGACTCATTTACCTCACCGCCGCGCTCGCCCTCAACGGTCGCTTTCTGTACTACGTGCTGGCGCTGCGCCGGGGACTACGGCCCGAGCTACCGATGCGCACCTTCAAATTTTCCATCACCTATCTGATGCTGCTGTTCGCGGCACTGATTCTCGATCATTATTTTTTGTTCAATGTGTAGTCCCGACGTTTCCGCGGAAACGTCAGCGAACCGGTTGACCGG
This sequence comes from Gammaproteobacteria bacterium, assembly GCA_003165495.1. Classification (GTDB taxonomy): domain Bacteria; phylum Pseudomonadota; class Gammaproteobacteria; order Steroidobacterales; family Steroidobacteraceae; genus Bog-1198. The sequence continues at coordinate 2,186 of PMMB01000017.1, forward strand.
GGCTGCCGTAAAGGCCGCCACCGACGAACACAATCGTCCTCAAGGCTGGCGTGGCGGCGGCTAAAACGATCGCGATCGGAATCAGCGCCCAAATAATCTCGGTCGCTTTGCCGGACGCGGATGTCGGCGGGGAGTCGCGGAGCGACCTGCCAAACGTGACGGTGGAAACGATCATCGCGGCAAATACCGCGGCAGCGATCGCCGCACACAGCCAGACGATGGTCAGCGTGCCGCTCACCGGCCGAACGCCCCCCAGCGGGTAATGAACGTATGCGCGCCCTCGATCGCCATCAGACCGATCAGAATGAGGAGGGCCAGCGGCGGGATCAGGATGGCGAACTT
>PMMB01000330.1 GCA_003165495.1 Gammaproteobacteria bacterium
CGCTCAGCGAGAAGCTGCGTACGCGTGCGCAGGAGTTCGTGACGCTGGCGACTGAGGCCCAGACTAGCTTCACCGATGCGGTGAGCGAAGTGACAACCAAAGTTACGGAACTGAGCAAGAAAAAAGCGGGCTGATGCCGCACTCGACCGGAGGCGGGGCGCNNCAGCGGCGGCGGTTGCGCAACGAAGCGAAGCAGATTCGCCGGCTGCAAACAGCGCACGGCTCATGCCACGCACGGCTCATGCCGCTCTCGTTCCCCGCGTTTCTTAACAATTACCGCAAAAACAAACGTTGAGCACGGTGCCTTGCACCGGCGCGGCCTTGGTCCTCGAGTCGCGTGATTACCGACACCGAGTCAGGTCATCCCCTTACATCTTATTTCAGTCGTTCATGGCACTTTGATCGCACTACTCATCACATGCATGAGTGATAACAGTGATATCTACCGAACGCACACGCCGGACAAATCGGCAGCAAGTTCGGAGTTTCGGAAGAGGGGCGCCATGACTGGCAACGTGAAGTCCAAACTCGCGGCACATACCTGCGGCCTGAAGCGCATCGTTGTGCCGGAAGCGACGATCTTACCGACGTACGGTAAGGCCGCTGCGACACGAGCATTGCTCATGCAGTCGCCAAAACGATCGGATACAGCTGCCAATCAACCCAATTGAAGGAGACGAGTCATGAGTTCCGCCCAAGTACGGCCAATTAGTGCGACGTTTACCGCCGGTCCCATCCGCGCAAGCGCCTCGTTCGAGGCGCATTTGAAAACGCTCGAGCGGAAAATTCCGCTGCGTTCCCGTTATGAGAATTTTATTGGTGGCGAGTGGGTCGCTCCTGTCAAGGGCGGCTATTTCGACAACGTCTCGCCGACCACGGGTCAAGTGATCTGTCAGATCGCGCGATCACAAGCCGAAGACGTCGAACGCGCAATTGACGCGGCGCATGCCGCTGCCGACGGCTGGGGCCGCACGCCCGTAGCCGAACGCGCGCTCATTTTGAATCGCGTTGCCGACCGAATGGAACAGTATCTGCCGTTTCTCGCCGCAGTCGAGACGTACGACAATGGCAAGCCGATTCGCGAGACCAATCTCGCCGATCTGCCGCTGGCGGTCGATCATTTTCGCTANNGTGGTCGGACAGATCATTCCGTGGAATTTTCCGATTCTGATGGCCGTATGGAAATTGGCGCCCGCGTTGGCCGCCGGCAATGCGGTCGTCATCAAGCCCGCCGAGCAGACGCCGATGTCGCTGCTGGTTCTGGCCGAACTCGTTCAAGATATCTTGCCTCCCGGGGTATTGAATATCGTCAATGGCTTCGGACTGGAGGCCGGCAAGCCGCTCGCGTCGAGTTCGCGTATCGCCAAGATCGCTTTCACCGGCGAAACGACGACCGGTCGGCTGATCATGCAGTATGCCTCGGAGAACATCATTCCTGTCACACTGGAACTGGGCGGCAAGTCGCCGAACATTTTCTTCGACGACGTGATGCGCGAGGACGACGAATTCGTCGACAAGGCGCTCGAAGGATTCGCGATGTTTGCGCTCAATCAAGGCGAGGTGTGCACCTGCCCGTCGCGGGCGCTGGTGCAGCGCTCGATCTACGAGCGGTTCATGGAGCGCGCGGTCAAACGGGTCGAAGGCATTCGTCAAGGCGACCCGTATGAAATGAGCACGCAGATCGGCGCACAGGCCTCGAACGATCAATTCGAAAAAGTCCTCTCGTATATCGACATCGGCAAAAAAGAGGGTGCGAAGGTGCTAACCGGCGGTGTTGCCAACAAATTGCCCGGCGAGCTGGCTGGCGGCTACTACATCAAGCCGACCGTGTTCGAGGGAAACAATAAGATGCGGATATTCCAGGAGGAGATTTTCGGCCCCGTGGTGTCGGTGACGGTGTTCGACACACCGGATCAGGCGCTGGAGATTGCCAACGACACGATGTACGGTTTGGGTTCGGGCATTTGGACGCGTGATCTCAATCTTGCCTATCGGTTCGGGCGGGGCATCAAGGCCGGGCGCGTATGGACCAATTGCTACCATGCCTATCCCGCGCACGCGGCCTTCGGCGGATACAAGAAATCCGGTATCGGCCGAGAAACGCACAAAATGATGCTTGATCATTACCAGCAAACCAAGAACGTGCTGGTGAGCTACAGCACGAAGGCGCTTGGATTTTTCTAAGGCTGACCATAACCCATGTCCGGCGGCGAACGGATCGCGGATTGTCACGATCCGTTCGCTCGGCCGATCTAGCAAGAGAAATTGGATCTGGGCGCAGCGCATTCGACAAGAACATCCGCCGGGACACGATTACAACCAATTGTGAAGGAATTCCGTTATGAACAAAAAGATAGCTATCGTATTCACCGTGTTCAAGCGAGTGCTGGGCGTCGCCGTAGTCGCGGTAACTGCGCTGACGCCTCTGTTGACCCACGCAGCCATGCCGGCGTATTCGCCGGTTACTAGCGAGCGGCTGATCAATGCCCAGCAGGACAACGGCTGGCTAATGTATCGACGCAATTATGAGAGTACGGGATATGCGCCGTTTGATCAGATCAACGCCGGTAACGTCGGCAAATTGACGATCGCTTTCAATCATCAAAGCGATCTCTCACAGGGCCACGAGGCGGCTCCTGTGGTCAACGGCAAATACATGTTCGTAACCACGCCGATGGATCATGTGATCGCGATGGATGCGACCAACGGTGCAGTGCTGTGGAAGTACGATTATCCGATCGACAAGAAGGCCCTGAAAACGGTCTGCTGCGACGTCGTCAACCGCGGCGTGGCGCTGTTCGGTGATCTCGTTTACATGGGCACTCTAGGCAATCACATCGTCGCGCTCGATGCTGCGACCGGTGAGGTGAAATGGGACACCGCACTTGCTCCTCCGGGCGTCGGTTATTTCATCACCGCAGCGCCGCTGGTGGTCAACGGCAAGGTGATCATCGGCGCCGGCGGCGGCGAGTATGGCGCGCGCGGTTTCATCGTCGGCATGAATGCCAAGACGGGCAAAGTCGAGTGGAAGACCTACACGACGGCAGCACCTGGAACACCCGGGGGCGACAGCTGGCCGAAGGGCGCCTACCTGACTGGCGGCGGCAATCCCTGGATCACCGGTAGTTACGATCACGCGACCAACACGCTGTTCTGGGGGGTCGGCAATCCCGGTCCGTGGCTCGCGACACTGCGTCCGGGCGACAACTTGTACACCGATTCGGTGCTGGCGTTGGATCCTAATACCGGCAAGATCAAATGGCACTACCAGTGGACACCGAACGACACCTGGGATTATGACGGTGCCAATGAAACGGTCATGACCGATCTCACGTACCGTGGCACGCTTTACAAGGCGCTCGTACATGCGGATCGCAACGGTTGGTTCTATGCACTCAATCGAACGAATGGCAAGCTGATCTACGCAGAGCCGTTTGTGCATGCGACCTCCATCATCGGCATGAAAGACGGCGTTTCGCAGTCCGACCCGGCCATGCGGCCGACGATCGACAAACAAGTCTTCGTCTGTCCGAGCTTCCTCGGCGGCAAGAACTGGTGGCCGATGTCTGTCGATCCACAGACCCAGATGGCGTACATCCCAACGCAACACGCCTGTATGGACATCAAGGGTGCGCAGCCGGTCGCTTACAAGGCGGGACTCGCGTTCCTCGATGAAACCTTCGAGGTCAAGCACGATCCGACCACCGACAACTGGGGCTCGGTGCAGGCCGTGGATCTGAATACCGGCAAACAGGTTTGGCAGCACGAAACCCATCTGCCCTGGTCCGGCGCCACGCTGGCCACCTCCGGTGGCCTGATGTTCAGCGGCAGCACCGACGGCCATTTCATGGCATTCGACGCCAAGAGCGGCAAGGTGCTGTGGAGCAGCGAGAAGCTCAGCTCCGGGATCATCGGCGTGCCCACCACTTATATGGTTGACGGCAAGCAGTATGTCGCCGTGTGGGCGGGTTGGGGTGGCGCCGGCCCGATCTGGGGCGGACAAATGGCCAACGATCCCGCCGTCAAGGCGATTCCGAAAGGCGG
>PMMB01000160.1:0-3976 GCA_003165495.1 Gammaproteobacteria bacterium
AGTCGCCCATCCGGAGCGCATAAGTGCCCGGCATAGGCCGTAAAATCCGCCAGTGAGGACAGAGCCCGCGCCACCACTGTATCGAAAAGTTCGAACGGTCTATAGTTTTCCGCACGAGCGTGCTCGACTTGAACATTGTCTACCCCTAAGCGCAGGGCCGTTTGTGCGACGAATCGCGCCTTCTTGCCGGTGGCCTCGACCAAAGTAAAACGGCGCCCTGGATTGACGATGGCCAGCGGCAGGCCCGGAAAGCCCGCGCCGGTGCCGATGTCGGCGACGCGGACGCCGCGCAAGTAGGGCTGCAGACTAAGACTGTCGAGGACATGTTTGCGCAGCATCCCCAAGCGGTCGCGGATTGCCGTTAAATTGAATTGCGCGTTACCGAGCTCGAGTTCGTCCACGAGTCGCAGCAGCGCCTCGGCGCCAGGCGCATCCAAGGCGATGCCGATGTCGCGCGCGCCCGCGGTAAGCAGTTCATGTTCGGACTCTCGTGTCACGGGGGGGGCTGCTTAAGGATCGGAAGGGCTGTCGAGGGTAAGGGACAAGGTCGCTTCCGGTTCCTCCTCAAGGCGGCCGCTGAAGTGGATGGCGCCGTCGCGGCCCTCGCAGGCAGCGCCAATCGGCGCTGCGGCACTCTGAGCATCGGCGTTCGTAGTTGCCGGCGCCGCATTCTTCAACCAATCGGCGCACGCCGCGGCGAATACGTCGGACGCTTGAGCCCCGCCTAAGCGCACGGAGGCTTGAATGCGAGACAACCGATCATGCTTGAAACACAGCAAGTACTCATCCGGCGAGCGCCCGATGAAGCGCGGTGCGGGTGCGTCGGCGGCGTAGCATTCCGCTTCGACGGTCGCGGCATCATCGGCCGTCGCGGTGCTATGCGCCTCGTCTCGAAACAGCAACACTTCGTGCAGCGCCACCGGAATATCCTTGAGCACGCTGCCGAACGGCGCGATGAGCAGACCGTGCCAATCGTAGGAGCCGTCATCGGGCGCAGGATCGGGTCCCTTTACTCGGGGTGCGGGGCTGTGGCAGGCGACCAGTGTCGCGAGCAGCGCCGCGAGCAGCGCGACAGCACTTGCGTGTATTCGAGGAGCATCGCCGCCGCGTTGATACGTATAGAGCATTCAAACCGCTGCCAATCTGCCCGCGAGTTCTTCCAGTTCGGCCGCTGCGTCAGGGTCCTCCGGCCGATCGCGCTCGAGCACACGGCGCAGTGCCAGCGCTGCCGTGTCCTTCAGTTTGCCGCATGCGCTGGCATAATGAGTCCGCCAATCCGCGATCAGTTCATGCTCGAAAAACTCATAGTCGCGGTCGTTGACGATGGCGTCGAGGACCATGGCGCAGACGGCGAGTTGCTGCACCCGGCTCCAAGATAACAAGGATGCGGAGTAGCCCTCGGCGAAACAGCGGCGCAGGTAGGCAGGAGGATCCGCGCTCGCGATGTCGTCGAGCAGATCGCCGACGTCGTAGGATTTCACCAGATGTTCGTAGGTTGCCATGGGTCCATTATCCAACCTCGACGTGTGAGAACATAGGACTAATGACCCGAATTTATTTGTTGCTGTTCTTGGCCGCGCCGCTCCTGTACGGCAGTGCGGCCATTGCGTTGCCGCGCGTAGAGCGCGGCAATCTCACCTTCGACAACATCCCCGAACCCGCGGCAGGTTTGAGCGATAAACTGGACGCCTATCTGAATGCGCGCCAGGCAACTCCGCTCGGCTTCTCGCCGAAAGGTCAGTTGCTGATCACCACTCGTTTCGGCGATGTCGATCAACTGCACCTCGTGGAGCATCCGGCGGGCGAGCGTCGCCAGCTCACCTTTCTGCGCGAGCCGATCACGCAGGCCGCATTTTCGCCCAATCCCGGCCGCAGCGCTTACGTGTATCTCAAGGACGTGGGCGGCGACGAGAATGCCCAACTCTATTATCAGCGCCTGGGCGAGCCCACGGCCAAACTGCTGACTGACGGCAAGTCCCTGAACGGCGGCCCCGTGTGGTCGAACTCCGGGCGCGAAGTCGCGTTCTTCACCACCGCTCGCGACGGTGTGAGCCATGACATCAACATCGTCGAACCAGAGGCCGGCTCGCTGCCGCGGCTTGCCGTCACGGGAGACGGCGGCGGCGCCTGGTATCCGCTTGATTGGTCGCCGGATGACCGCAAGCTGCTGGTATTGAAGTACGTCTCGATCTCGGAAGCATATTTGTATGTAGTCGATTTGAGCTCGGGGCAAAAGCGCGAGGTGGAACCGACGCCGGCCAAGGTCGGGATTGCCGGCGCCAAATTTTCCCGCGACGGGCAGGGCGTCTATTTGATTTCGGACCGTGACGGTGAGTTTGCACAGTTGCGTTACGTCAATTTCTTTACCGGCGACAAGATCGTCATCTCCAGCGGCGTTTCCTGGGATATCGAGGAATTGGCAATTACACGCGACGGACATTACTTGGCCTATATCAGCAATGAGGCCGGGATCGACAAGCTCAATGTGCTCGATCTGCGTACTCACCAGGACTTGATTCCGCCCAAGCTCCCTGCGGCCGGCATCATCGACTCCCTGAGATTCGATGCCGAGGGCAATCGCCTTGCCTTCGGCTTCGCGGCGCCCAATCGGCCGCGCGATGCCTACGTTCTCGACATCGCGACGAATCAATTGGAGGCCTGGACGCATAGCGAAGCGGGCGCGGTCGATCTCGCCAAGTTCGTGACGCCGCGACTGACCAATTTTCCGACGTTCGACCGAACGGACGGCCGAGAACGTCAAGTTCCGGTATATGTCTACGAACCGTCGACCCCGGGTCCGCACCCCGTGCTAATCACATTGCACGATGATCCTGAATCGCAGTTCCGCCCCGGCTTCGATCCGTGGCTACAGTATGTGGTCAATGAGCTCGGATTTGCCGTCGTTGCTCCCAATGTGCGCGGCTCGTCCGGCTATGGGAAAAGCTATCTGGCGCTCGACAACGGCATGCTGCGCGAGGACGCCGTGAAAGACATCGGCGCACTGCTTGTATGGCTCAGTTTGCAAAACGCGTATGACGCAAAGCATGTGGTGGTTTCCGGCGGTTCCTACGGCGGCTATCTGACGCTCGCGACGTTGGTCAATTTCAGCGAGCGCCTGCGCGGCGGGGTCGACATGGCTGGCATCGCCGACTTCGTCGGATTTTTGACCGATAGCGCACCCTATCGCCAGAATCAGCGCCGCGCGCAATACGGCGACGAACGCGATCCCGAGATGCGGGTATTCCTTCGGCGCATTTCACCGCTGACGAATGCGGAGCGCATTTCGCGGCCGTTGCTCATCGTGCACGGTAAGAACGATCCGCGGGTGCCATTGAGCGAAGCGGAGCAGATAGTCAATCGAGTGCGCAGCAAGGGCGGCGATGTCTGGTACTTACAAGCAAGCGACGAAGGTCATGGCTTTCGGAAAAAACCAAACCGCGACGCCTACTACAGAACGTTCGCACAATTCCTAATTACCTTAAGCAAATAATTCCGCGCGGGCGCCGATGAATCGATGCGCGCGCGCCTATTTATTGCCGGACTTCGCCGCGACCAAAGGGGAGGACTGATCGGCAAAATACGCCGCCGCGATTTTAACGTCTTCGTCGCTGGTGAGCAGTTGCGCCATGCCGTCCATCACCACGTTCTTGCGGCGGCCATTGCGATACGCCGTCAGCGCCTGCTCCAGGTAATCGGCGTGTTGACCCGCAAGCACGGCCGGCTTCGGCGTCACCGGCGCCTCGACGCCCAGTCCGTTCTCGCCGTGGCAGGCGACACAGGCGGCCACCTGTTTCGGAACCTTTCCGGTCACCGCGGCGCTCGGTTTCACCGGATCCGCACCCTGTAGGTAGGCGGCGATATCTTCCATGTCTTGATCGGTCAACGATGCCGCCTGCGCGTGCATGGTCGCATGCGGCCGCTCGCCGCTGCGGTACTCTTGCAGCGCTGCGACAATATAGGAGGCATGCTGGTGGCG
>PMMB01000160.1:4046-5473 GCA_003165495.1 Gammaproteobacteria bacterium
GCTTGCAAGCCACGCCAGGCCATTCAATCGAGAAAGCATCTAATCCTCCGAGCCGCGGGATTCAAATGGAGCGCCGATGTTAAAGAGTGGACGGACAAAATGCCACTCGCTCGGGTTCCGCAGCGTTATTTGCGGCGGTGCGTACTCTATAGAACGTCCGCTAAGTCCTGTAAAAAAGTGGGGTCCGTCGGCTTTGTTCCCGAAGGGTATCGGCAAATCACCCGTCCATCGCGATCGATCAGGAATTTCTCGAAATTCCAGCCGATGTTTCCGGGAAAGCCATTCTCCTTGGCGGTCAACCAGGCGTAGAGGGCATGCTGATGGGTGCCATTGACGTCTATTTTTGCCGCCAATGGGAAGCTCACGCCATAGGTGAGGGAGCAAAAGCTTTGAATCTCAGACGCTGACCCGGGCTCCTGCGCGCCGAATTGATTACAGGGGAATCCGACAACGGTGAAATTCTGCTCCTTGAGCTCCTGGTAGAGTTCTTCCAAGCCCGCATATTGCGGCGTGTAGCCGCACTTGCTTGCGACGTTCACCGCCAATGTCACTTTGCCGCGCAATGCGGCAAGAATATTCTCGCGACCGTCAAGGCCCTGCACGGAGAAGTCGTAAAAGGTTGTCATAGTCGATTACCTCCGCAACGGCGCACGCCTGCGACGCGGCGCCGAACTTCAAGCCGCGCGGTCGCGCTTCTTGAGATGCACCAGCAGCAGCGACACCGCGGCCGGCGTCAAGCCCGGGATCCGCGCGGCTTGACCCAAGGTTTCGGGACGCACATCGCGCAGGCACTGGCGGGCTTCGTTCGACAGTCCCCTGACATCGCCATAATCGATATTCTCCGGCAGGCGCAATTCTTCATTGCGCTGCTGACGCTCGATTTCGTCGTTCTGACGCTTGAGATAGCCCGAGTACTTCGCTTGGACGTCGACCTGCAGTTTCACTTGCCGAGCCAAGCGCTCGTCGTCGCGCCACGCCCCGTCGACGGACACGTCCGCCATCGCCCATGGCGCGACGTCATTCAAATCATCGTAAGCCAGCTCCGGGCGGCGCAATAAATCCAAGGCATGCGTTTCACGCACCAGGGGCGAACCCAGTTTGGCGAGTAGCCTTGAGTCCACGTCAGCCGGGTGCACGACGGTCGCGGCCAGCCGCGATACTTCGTCCGCGACCGCGGCGCGCTTGCGCTGAAAAAACGCCCAGCGGGCGTCATCGACCAACCCCAGCTCGCGGCCTTGCGCGGTGAGGCGCAGATCCGCGTTATCTTCGCGCAAAGTCAGGCGGTACTCAGCGCGGCTGGTGAACATCCGGTAGGGCTCCGGAGCGCCGCGCGTAATCAGATCATCGACCAGCACACCCATGTAGGCTTCGCTTCGTTTCGGCCACCACGCATCGCGCCCGTCTGCCAGCAGCGCCGCGTTGGCACC
>PMMB01000069.1 GCA_003165495.1 Gammaproteobacteria bacterium
CTGCCGAACGGCGTGTCCCTGGCGTACGTGGACATGGGTGAACGGTCCGCTCCCGCGGTGGTGTTGATCCACGGCTACACCGACAACGCGCGCGATTGGGTACCCATGCTGCCGTATTTGTCGAAGCGCTACCGGCTGATATTGGTGGACATCCGCGGACACGGGCAATCGAGCAAGCCCGAGTGTTGCTACACCCGGCTCGACTTTGCGTATGACATCAAGCTGCTGCTGGACGCGCTCGGTGTGCAGAAGGCAGACATCGTCGGGCATTCCCTGGGCAGCATCATTGCCCAGACGTTCGCCGAATACTGGCCGGAGCAAACGGCGCACGTCGTGCTTATTTCCTCGACCGGTGGTTTGCCTCCCGACCGACCGAAAAAACCGCCGCAGTTCGATTTCGCCGCCGAAATTCGCAAACTCAAGGAACCCATCGAGGCGGACTCACCCTTCATGATCGCCTGGTGGGATTCACCGACTCCCGTGGATCCTGATTTCATTCGTCGACAGCGCAAAGATGCCGCCGGCATCCCTCTGCGCGTTTGGCTCGCGGTTCTCGATCAAGCACTGCCGGCCAATAACGCCTTCGGCGACCTGCAGAGCACGTTGCCCCGCCTCAAGGCGCCTACTCTACTCATTTGGGGCAGTAAGGATCCGATCATGGAAGAAGACGTGCGTCAATCGCTGCGCGATGCGTTGCCGAGCGCCAAGGTGAAGATATTCGACGGTCTCGGGCACAATCCTTTTTGGGAGGATCCGCGCGGCGTAGCCGAGGTCGTCAACGCCTTTCTGAACACCGCGCTTTAGGCCGCATCGGGATCGAGTCCTATGTCCGCGGCATGCGCTTGGCGACGGTCCGCCACGACATCGAGCGAGCGGCACGCGGCGATGTACACGATCGCCGATACCGGCAGTCCGATGAGCATCGCTATATCGGCGCCCCCGAGCGCTTTTGCCACCGGCCCCTTCCACGACTCAGTGCTGAAGAACGGAATCATCGCGACAAACCCGATGCCATAGGCCCATAAGCCGCGCCAGTTCCAGCGTCCGTACATGCCGCGCGAATTGAATATCTCACGCACCGAGTAATGCCCTTTTCGAATCAGGTAGAAGTCCACGAGGTTGATCGCGGTCCAGGGCGTGAAGAGATACAGGAGAACTGCGAGGAACTCGCTGAATTTCGCGACGAAGTTTTGCGACGATGCGAGGGCAAGGCTAGTGGCGATCACAGTCGATACCAGTAAGGTCAAAAGACGCTTGGCGAGCGTTGGACGGCTGGGCTTGACGGAATCCAAAACGCTCATGAGCGTCAGGGATGCACCGTAATAGTTGAGCGACGTGATCGTCACGAGCCCAAGCAGCGAGCATAGCAACAGCGGCTTTCCGAATCCCGGCAACACCGCATCGGCCACGGTTCGCAGCGCCGTCGCCACCTCCAATGTCGGGTACAGCGCGGCGGCCAGTGTTCCGACGAGCATCATCCAGGTCCCGCCGACGAATGCGCCCAGGTAGGTCCACCAGAATGAAGCGCCCACTCCCACGTCGCGCGGCAGGTAGCGCGAATAATCGGACACGTAGATGGACCATGCAATCTGATAGGAGGCGGCCGCGAAGAANNTGCACCCTCGCGAGCACTGCCACCGTGAAGACCAAAAGCGCGGCAATCAACAGGTACGCGATCCAGCGCTGCGCGATATGGATCAAATCATAGCCGATCACGGCCAGGGACACGGAAAGGAGCGTGAACACCAGTATCGTCAGCGTCGAATCACCGCCGTACAAGGACAGCACGGTCTGGGCCGCCAGGATTTGATTGAAGGCATTGAATCCGATGTACGCAATGAGCGCCACGCCCCACACCAGGAGGGCACCGACGTAGCCGAACTGCGGCCGCGACTGGATCATCTGCGGCAAGCCGAGTTGCGGGCCCTGGGTGGAATGAAAAGCCATGAAGAAGGTGCCGAACGCGCACCCGAAAAGCACGGCGAGAGCCATCCACAGCAAATGGCCGCCGAGAGCGATGCCGACCACTCCGGTTGCAACCGTCGCCAGGTGCGCGTCGCCGGAAAACCAAACCGGCCACAGATGCCATACTTTGCCGTGCCGCTCGGCGATCGGCACGTAGTCGATCGATCGCTTTTCGATCATCAAGTCGCCGAATTTTGCCGCCATGTCTGTTCTTTTATTTTGGATGCCGCCGAAAATACTAACATCAGGCCGCCCCTGCCGCGGCGCATTCTCACCATCGGCCCACAGCTTTCCTCGTTTCCAGGGGAATGCGGCGGCTTGGCGAGCCGGCGATATTGACGCGCAGGCCTTGGCCGGATGATCGGCCTTTGGTGTGGCGAGCAGATGAGTCCGCTGCGCGAAGCGTGCGCTGCGCGACGTTTATAGTCCGAGCACGACCACTTTGCCGTTGATTTTGGGAGTCGGCCAAATCGGTGATGTCATGCCCGCGGCGACCGCAATTTTTTGACCCTGGCCGGTATCATAGGTAATCACCCCGCCGCCGATCGCACCGCCAAGATCGGTCGACCACAATTTCTTGCCGCTCGCCGCATCGAAGGCATAGAAATTACCGCCCATGTCGCCGAACAATAACAGGCGACCGCTGGTCGGCGTCACGCCCCCCATTAACGGAAATGGCGCATGGAATTGCCATTTGCGTTCTCCGGTATCGGCATCGGTCGCAGTCATCCAACCGCTCCAGCGCTCATGGTCGTCTTGCTGACCGAAGCCCTCGGTCGCGCCGCTCCAGGGCTGGCCCAGCGGCGCGCTCTCGAGCGAAGCGGCGGGCGCCGTACGCACCGTCGTACACCAGTCCGCTTCACCGGTGAAAATGAGATTCTCCGCGGGATCGAACGCCGCACCATTCCATTCCGCGCCCCCTTGCGAGCCCGGGCAAAATCGCGTTCCCTGCGCCGTCATGGGCGCCTCGACGTTCGACACCGTCGTGACCGGTTTTCGGTACACCGTCCTGCCGCTGTTAAGATCGATCAGGTATAAGTGTCCATCCTTTGGCGCTTCGGCCAGCATCCGATGACCCACCTTGCTCAGGAAAAGCACTGGTGCGCTGGATATGTCCCAATCATGAAAATCCCGCTTCACCAATTGAAAGTGCTTTTGATAAGCACCTGTCTTGGCATCGAGAACCACGATTGAACTTGCGAACAAATTCTCGCCCTGGCGCGGCGCGTTGGCAAAATCCGGTGCGGGGTTGCCGCCAGGCACGTACAAGAGTCCCTTGGCCGGATCCAGTGAATATGAAGTCCAGGTCGCGCCGCCCGTGATGGGGATACCCTTCGCGTTCTTCCACGATGATGCGGCGTTCGACGCGGCACCTGGCGCCTCAGGTCCGCGCGCCACATCGCCCGGCGCCTTCGGCACCATGTAGAACTCCCATACGATGTGACCGGTCTTGGCATCGAGGGCATACATCCGCCCCTTCACGCCCTTGTTGTCTCCGCCGGCGTTACCGATGAACACCAGTCCGTTCCAGGCGATGGGTGACGCCGGTACCGACTCGCCTTTTGCTGGGTCCGCGATGGTCGTCGACCACAGGGGTTTACCGTTCTTCGCAGCGTAGGCAATGACGCGACCGTCGGCCGTGCCCCGAAATACCCGGCCGTCCAGCCACGCCAGACCGCGATTGACCTTGAGAAATCCGGAAGCGAACTCTCCATGGGCACGCCAATTCTGTTTGCAGGTATTGGCGTCGATAGAAAAGGTATCGTGCTCGGTCGTCGCAAACAGCGTGCCGTCGACTTCAAGCAGCCCGGTCTGGAACGACATCTGTTCGCCGGTATCGAAGCTGCAGAGCACTTTGAGACCGGTCACATTCTTCGAGTCGATGGCATCGAGTGTGGCGTAGCGGTCGGACGTGAGAGTGTTGTTGTAACTGGGCCAATCCTTGAAGGCCGCCTGGACCAGTGCGGGACCGCTGAGTAGGCCTGCGGCGGCGGCGAGCGCTGGAAGTTTCCACTGCATGTCTGCAGTATTCCATTGTTGCTTCGTCGACGTCTAGCATGAGAACGGCGGCCGTATTGTAGGCGCCCGCCTACACAACGGTCGCATCACAGCATCGAACTCTCCTCGGTTGCCCGCGGTCTGAAGACACATGGATCATCAATCGCAGCAATCCGAAGCGTCCGGCAAGACCGGCAATCTGTCTTCCTCGGCGAAGGACAATCTCGAGCTCCTTACGAGCTTCAAAGACGGCGAAGACGCGCAGATCTCCGGCGTTCAGCTGCTCATCGAGCGCATCAGCGCCTTCTTCGGCAGCCCAGCGTATTTCGCGTTCGCCGTTGCATTCATCGTCATTTGGATGCTGGTCAACGGGTGGGGAGCCCATGTCGGATGGCACCCTGTAGACCAACCGCCATTCTCTTGGTTACAGGGGTTGGTGACCTCCAACGCCCTTTTGCTGACGGTTGCCGTGCTCATTCGTCAAAATCGCATGGCGCTGGTCGCCGAACACCGCGCCCACCTCGACCTGCAAATCAATCTCTTGAGCGAACAGAAAGTGACGAAGATTCTGCAGATCGTCGACGAGTTGCAGCGTGAACTAACGGCGCTGCGCGGACGCCCGGATTCGGAAGTGGCCGAGATGACCAAACCCGCGGATGCCCACGCGCTGATGCACGCGATCAAAGAAAAACAGACCAGCCGCTAGAATTTCAGGTGTACAAGTGCCGCCGCGTGAGCGGCAAAGACAGCTTGCCCGCGGCGCGTTTGCTTGCCAACACCTGATAGATGCCGATGTCCCCCGCTTCGAAATTCAGCGAGCAGGCCGCCATGTACAACCGCCAGACTCGGTAAGTCGCTTCATTGACGTACTGCAATGCGCGCGCATGGTTGCGCTCCAATCTCGCGACCCAATGGCGCAGCGTCAGCGCGTAGTGCGGGCGCAGCGCCTCGACATCCGCGATTTCGAATCTTGCTCTCTCCATGACGTGCTGGATATTGCTGATGTTGTCGAGCTGGCCGTCGGGAAACACGTAACGATTGATGAATTCGGTGTACATGGACTTCTGCCATCCTTCGGAATCGTGCGTGATCCCATGGTTGAGAAACAGACCGTGGGGTTTGAGCAACCGATGGATCGTGGAGAAATAGACCGGTAGATTCTTAAGGCCCACATGCTCGAACATGCCGACGCTGGCAACCTTGTCGTATACCGACTCACCCGCAAGGTCTCGGTAATCCTGCAATTCGACGCTGACCCGATCCTCGAGGCCCGCTTGAGCAATGCGTTCCCGCGCCGCTTTCAATTGCTGTGGACTCAAGGTCACGCCATGCGCGCGCACTCCGTAGCGCTGTGCCGCGTGGATCACGAGCGCGCCCCAACCGCATCCGACGTCGAGAAAGCTCTCCCCCGGCTGCAACGACAGCTTGCGGCAGATATGGTCGAGTTTTGCTTCCTGTGCGGCGTCCAGGTCGACGTCGGGCGTCTCGAAATAGGCACAGGAATACACCATGGCACGGTCCAACCATAGGGCATAGAACTCGTTCGACACGTCGTAATGGAAATGGATGGCATCACGATTTTCCGACTTGGAGTGCGCCTTCACAATGCGTCCATGAGAGGGCGTCCACTGGATTTTCGCATGGCGTCTATCCGCGTTCAGCGCCCGCAAACGCAGAGCCGTGGCGGCTGCTCCAATCTGCTCGCCGACGGACATTTGCAGCGCCTGCAGATGATCCTTGAGCCCGAGAGCGGCGAAAAAATCACCTTCAATATCGAGATCTCCGCGAAAATAGGCTTCGGCAAGCCGCAGCGGATCTCTCCCGAGTACCGCCGAACAAACGACCTCGGGGTTGCGAAACACCAGTGCGAACGGGGACTCTTCTGCGCCGGGATCGACCGGGCCCACCTGCACAGCGGCACCATCCCACAAACGCAGCGTGAGGCGCAACGGCAAACGCTGAAACAGCCGCGTCAACAAGTCGCACGCCAGCTCGCTTCCTCGGTAGTTTCCCGCCGAAGACACCGCCGGTAACGCTTGAGCATTCGACATCGGGCCGCTTGCTGCCGACGCAGAACGCACCGCCGATTCCGTGTGCACTTGATTCTGCATCGAGATCCCCCCCAAAGTCCGAGTTTGTCACGGTATGGTCACAATTATACGTTGACAGATTCGATTTGGAATGGCTACCCGAATCCCAAGCAAAATGCATACCATCGCCACCGGCCCTGGAAAAATCTGGCGTTCGGGGGGGTCAATGAAGCTTTTACATGCCACCCGCCGTTTTTTTCATGGGTCGGGCCTATTTGGCGGCCACGTTGCGGGTCTTTTCGATGAACGCCGCGACATTCGCGTGCAAGGCCTTCAAGTCCGGTTCATGGGCGTAAACCATGTGGCCGGACGTGTAAAAATGCATCTCGATATTGCCTCGCAGCGCACTCTGGATGGGTAGCTGCCGCAGCTCGTACACTGCGGCAAAATACGGCGTCGCAAGATCGTAGTAACCGCCGTTGAGTTGCACCTTGAGATTCGGGTTTTGTTTCATGGCGACTGCGAGATCCGGCATGACATTGATCGGACCCGGGACCTTGGTTGCCGAGCCTGGCGGCTGGTGCAACATGTCCCAGAGCTTCTCGATATCCAATTCCGCCTTATAAGTCTTTCTCTCGCCGAATTTGAGCACGGTTCGCACGTAATCGTTGAATGCCGACACATAAGCCGAGGAAATCGCCGCCGACTGTGGATCGTAATCGGCTTCCTTGCTCATCGGATCGATGGTGGGCCCCGCAAATCGAGTGTCGAGCCGACCCGTCGTGACATCGCTTCCCATCAGCGTTTTTTCGAATTCCCCGCCATTGACTCGCAAATTGGCGCGCTCGATGTAATCGGCCGCGAGGCCGGTATAGTTATGGAGCCTGGAGGCGATTTCCGATTTGCGTTCGGTGCTCAAAGCCGATCCTGCCGCCAGCGCCTGCAAGTAGTCGGTCAATGCAAAGTTCTCGACTTCTTTCAGCAGGGGCTCGAGCGCTGCGGGCTGATCGGGCAGCCTATGGTGATACCACGCCGTGGCGGTGTACGTGGGCAGCGCGAGCACATACGGCAGGTCCACGCCCGGATTGAACTGCGGCTGGTCGACACCGTCGTCGAAGTTCAATACTTGCGACAACAGAATGATGCCGTTCAAGTCCAGAGATTTCTCGCTCTGGAGTATGTTCGCGAGCGCCGCAGAGCGCGTGGTTCCGTAACTCTCGCCGAACAGATACTTCGGCGAATTCCAACGGTTGTGTCGCGACAAGAACTCGACGATGAACATGGCGAATGCGTGCGCGTCTTGATCGACGCCATAAAACGCCTTTTCCTTGTCCGTTCCCCGCAGGTGACCGAATCCTGTGCCGGGTGCATCGATGAACACCAGATCGCTCACATC
>PMMB01000044.1:0-3650 GCA_003165495.1 Gammaproteobacteria bacterium
TCGCGCGCCTTGCGCTCGCTCTCGACCACCAGCAATTCGTCGCCCGCGTTCGGCGCACCGGACAGACCCAATACCACCACCGGAATCGAAGGTCCCGCCGCTTCGACAGCTTGTCCGGCCTCATCGAACAACGCCCGCACCCGGCCGAATTCCTGGCCGATGAGCAAAGGGTCTCCCAGCTTGAGGGTGCCGCGCAGCACGAGGACCGTCGCGACTGCGCCGCGGCCCTTCTCGAGACTCGACTCGATCACATAGCCCGCCGCAAGCCCCGTGGTCGGCGCTTTCAACTCGAGCACTTCGGCCTGCAGCAGGATGCTGTCGATCAACTGATCCACGCCCTGCCCGGTTCGCGCGGATACGGGCACGAAGATATTCTCGCCGCCCCATTCTTCGGGTATCACGCCGTATTTCGTGAGATCTTGCTTGACCTTTTCCGCGTCCGCTTCCGGCTTGTCCATTTTATTGAGTGCCACCACGATCGGCACTTTCGCCGCTTGCGCGTGCTGGATCGCTTCGATGGTTTGCGGCATGACGCCGTCGTCGGCGCCTACAACCAATATCACGATATCGGTGACCTGCGCGCCGCGTGCACGCATGGAGGTGAAGGCCGCGTGACCGGGCGTATCGAGAAAGGTCACCATGCCTTTGGCGGTTTCCACGTGGTACGCGCCGATATGCTGTGTAATGCCGCCCGCCTCGCCTGCCGCCACCTTGGTGCGCCGTATGTAATCGAGCAGTGACGTCTTGCCGTGATCGACGTGTCCCATCACGGTCACGACCGGCGGACGCGGCGATACCTCGAGCGAGGAGTCGGTTTCGCCCTGCAGGTCGTCCTCGATGATATTTTCCTTGCGCAACACCGCCGTGTGGCCCATTTCCTCGACCACCAAGACCGCGGTGTCCTGCTCGATCATTTGATTGATCGTCGCCATCACGCCCATGTTCATCATGACTTTGATGACTTCGGTGGCTTTGACGGCCATTTTTTGCGCCAGCTCTCCGACCGTCATGGCCTCGCCGATCGCCACCTCGCGCACCACGCGCGCGGTCGGCATTTCGAAACCATGCTTGGAATCGGACTCACCGGCGACGGAACGGCGTCGCCCGTCGCGCGATTTCTTCTTCTTGTGCCGCGAGCTCACATCGCCGACGATGTGCAGTTCCTGACGGCCGTAGCGCGTAGCCTTGTCATCGACGATCGCAACCCGCGCGGTTTTTCCTGGCTTTGCTGCTGACGCCGTTTTGCGCTCGCGCTCGGCCTGATCCCGCGCCAAGTGTTCGGCTACGCGGCGCGCTTCCTCTTCCGCGGTTCGCTTGCGCACTTCTTCGTCGGTGCGTCGCCGGCTCTCCTCCGCGAGGCGCTCGCGATCCAGGCGTTCTTTCTCGAGCCGCTCATGCTCAGCCCGCTCGACTGCCGCCTTGGCCTGCTCTTCCGTCTCGCGCTGCCGGTCGACCTCTTCCTGCTGATGACGCGCCTGGTCCTCAAGCACCTCGCGCTTGACGTAGGTGCGTTTGCTGCGCACCTCGACGTTGACGGTCCGTGCGCGGCCCTGCGGGCTCGCGAGTTTCAGCTCCGATTGCGACTTGCGTCGTAAGGTAATCTTGCGCGGAGCCGCATCCGCCTGTACGTCGTCATGACCGTGACTGCGCCGCAGATGCGTCAGCAGCTCGTGCTTCGCATCCTCGCTTATCATGTCCTCTGCGCTGTCGACTTTGATCCCAGCCTGATCGAGCTGCTGTAGCAGCCGATCAACCGGGACTTTTAGCACCTCGGCGAATTGGGCGACGGTAACATCTGCCATAGTTGCTCCTAAACCTTAGCTTCTTCCGCGAACCAGTGCTTGCGGGCGTCCATGATCAGTTCAGCGGCTTTCTTTTCGTCTATGCTGCCCATCTCGACCAGTTCGTCGACGGCTAAATCGGCCAAGTCGTCGCGCGTGCGAACCCCTTTGCGCGCCAGGGTCTTGGCCAGAGTTTCGCCTGCGATTTCGATCAGTTCGGCGTTCGGTTCCGCGCCATCCACCGATTCTTCGCTGGCGATCGCTTGCGTCAGCAACACATCGCGGGCGCGCGTGCGCAACTCTTTGACGATTTCCTCGTCAAACTCTTCGATGCCGTTCAATTCGCTGGCCGGCACGTAGGCGATCTCTTCGATGGTCGAAAAGCCCTCCTGCACCAAGATGCTCGCGACGTCGGCGTCGACATCCAGCTGCTTCATGAACGTCTCGCGCAACGCCAGGGACTCGGTCTCGCTCTTCGCCTCGGCCTGCGATTCGCTCATGACGTTCAATTCCCAGCCCGTCAGCTCGCTGGCCAAGCGAATATTTTGACCGCCTCTGCCGATGGCCTGCGAGAGCTTGTCTTCGGACACCGCGATGTCCATCGAGTGCGAATCCTCGTCCACCACGATCGAGGTGACTTCCGCAGGCGCCATGGCGTTGATGACGAACTGTGCGTTGTTGTCGTCGTACGGAATGATGTCGACTCGCTCGCCGGCGATTTCGTTGGAAACCGCCTGTACACGTGAACCGCGCATGCCGACGCACGCGCCCACCGGATCGACGCGCGGATCGTTGCTGCGTACGGCGATCTTGGCGCGCACGCCCGCATCGCGAGCCGCCGCCAGGATGTTGATGAGCCCTTGACCCACTTCCGGTACTTCGAGCTTGAACAGTTCGATCAAGAATTCAGGGGCGGTGCGCGACAAAAACAGCTGCGGACCGCGCGGTTCGGTGCGCACTTCCTTCAAGTACGCTTTGATGCGGTCCTGGGAGCGCACAGGCTCGCGCGGAATCATCTCTTCGCGCGCGATGTAGCCTTCGGCGTTCGCGCCGAGATCGACGTAGACGCCGTTGCGGTCGACGCGCTTGACGATGCCGCTGACCAGGGTCCCCGCCCGATCCTTGTAGGCATCGACGACCTGTGCACGCTCGGCTTCACGCACCTTCTGCACGATGACTTGCTTGGCGGTCTGCGCGAGGATGCGGCCGAAGGGCACCGATTCCATCGGTTCTTCCACATAGCCGCCCGGCTCCACGTCCTTATCGATATCGCGCGCATCGTCCAAGCGCAGCTCGCGCTCCGGCACTTCGAGTTCGGTGGACTCGTCGGCAAACACCTTCCAACGGCGGAACGTGTCGTATCCGCCGGTCTTACGGTTGATCGAAACGCGCACATCCAATTCTTCGCCGTGTTTCTTGCGAGTCGAAGACGCGAGCGCGGCTTCCAGTGCTTCGAAGATTATTTCCTTGTCGACGCCCTTCTCGTTGGAGACCGCGTCAACCGCCATCAAAATTTCTTTGTTCATAGTCCTTTTAGACTCCTCGTCACTCCGGCCGCAATCTCGCCTTCTGAATCCGTTCGAGCGGCAGGCTATGCGCCTTGCCGTCGACTTCCATCACAATCGTGTCGTCCGCAATCGACTTCAAGACCCCGACAAAACGTCGCCTTCCATCGATAGGCAACTTCAACTCGGCGAAGATCCGCTCGCCGACGAACCTCTCGAAGTGCGCGCGTGTGCGCAAGATCCGATCGAATCCCGGCGAAGAGACTTCCAGCGTGTAATGGCCCTTGATCGGATCCTGGGTCTCGAGCACCTGGCTCACCGCGTGACTCACGTTCGCGCAATCGTCGACCGTGATGCCGAGGCT
>PMMB01000044.1:3673-3896 GCA_003165495.1 Gammaproteobacteria bacterium
CTACCCCAAACAAAAAAGGGGACCATCGGCCCCCTCTCTTCAACGAAAAGCCCCATCGGGGCTATCACTTTCGGCCCCCCGCCGAGGGCCGCGATTATAGGCAAAGCCGACTTAGGCGTAAACCCTGATCGCGCAAATCCAAACTATGAAATGACTGGGGCCGCATCGCTGCGGCCCCAGTTCTCGCTCGATACTAAACGCTGTTACCAGCGCTTCGGACCGC
>PMMB01000315.1 GCA_003165495.1 Gammaproteobacteria bacterium
GAGAAGGGGTTCATGCGGTCCGTGGATTTTTTGTACGGCGTGTACGTGGTGCCCGCCTTGAGCTTGCCCCAGCTATTGCCGGAGAGACCGACAAAACTGTCGCCGTAGCCGATGCCCGCCTTGGTGGTGTTGGACTGCGCCGTATAACCGGTGCTCGCCCCGGGCGCCGAGGTAATGGCCGGCTGCGCCTCGATCTGATAGATGAAGTCGGTGTCGCTGCCGTTGATCTTATGCGCGCCGCGATAGCCGAGTACCGACTTGTTCGTCGATAGATCCGCCTCCCAACCCACGCGACCCACCGGGCCTGCGCCGCCGCCCTTGGCCGGACCCTTCACGTAGCCCGAGTTCGGGTTCGTCGGATCGACCAGCGAGTACGGGTAGGCGACGAAGCCATTCATGCCTTTGGTGGAATCGTCTATCGAGACGTCCAAGGTTCCGTAGAATCCCTTCAGGATCTTCTCGAACTTCGGCTCCGCCGGAACCTCCTTGGCGACGCTCGGTCCGGCGCCGGAGGGCGTTCCTGACGGCGCCGCCGCAGGCGGGGCCGCTTGCTTCTTGGACAGCGCTTCAATCTGCTTCTGCAGGTCCTGCATCTGCTGCTGCATGATGCGCATCTGATCCTTCAGCGCTTGAGTTTGCGCATCGTCCGCAAACACGACGCCATTGAAGGCGACACTGGCGGCGCATGCCGCAAGCGCCACCAGCATAGGCTTTGCCAATTTCAAATTAAGCATTGTGTGATTCCTCGTGAAACGCGTTTGTTTGAATCATTCTCGCCGTTGCTGCCCACCCTCACATAAATTACCGGCCGGACCTGTGAAGATAATCCGGCCGTCCCTATCCCTGTATGCGATTGCTCACCCCCCCGCAGCATGGGCAATCTCCTTACTCTTCCTCAAATCGCTATCCTCCATGCTGAGTGCGGCTCCGTCTGAGAAGTCCGTCTCACTGTCAATCGGCTCCTATACTTTCGGAATGAGGCCGGCGCCGCGCGCCCACTGGTACTTTGCGCCAAGAACAGCCACCGGAATTTCCGTGGAGTAGGCGTAGGCCGGAATGCCGTGCAGATACAGGTACTCCGCGGCTTCTTCCACTTCCACGTCACCGGCGAGCGAGGCCACCACCGGCTTCTCGATGCCTTTCGCGCGCATTTCGGCCACCACTTCGACCATCAACTTCGCGAACACCATGGGAGGCGTGATGATGGTGTGCCAGTAACCGAGAATCAGCGCGTGGATGCGCGGATCCTGCAAACCCAGCCGCACGGTATTCTGATAGGTGCTCGGCGGTTCACCACCGGTGATGTCCACCGGATTGCCGGCGGCGCCGAACGGCGGAATAAATTTGCGGAACGCGGCGTCAAGGTCGGCGGGCATCGCCATCAGCGACAAATCATTGTCAACGCAGGCATCCGAGAGCAGCACGCCGGAGCCGCCCGCACCGGTGATGATGACCACGTTGTTGCCCTTCGGGGTGGGCAGAACGGGAATGCCGCGTGCAAAGTCGAGCAGATCGCGCAGGCTTCGCGCCCGAATGACTCCGGACTGCTTGAACACATCCTCGTAAATCTTGTCGTTGCCGGCGAGCGCGCCGGTGTGCGAACTTGCGGCTCTCGCGCCCATGCTGGTGCGGCCGGCCTTCAAAACCACGATGGGTTTTTTCTTGGAAACCCGCTTCGCGACCTCGGCGAAGGAGCGGCCGTCCTTCAAATCCTCCAAGTGCTGCGCAATGATGGTCGTGTTCTCGTCTTGTTCGAAGAAAGTGAGCAAATCGTCTTCGTCGATGTCGGACTTGTTGCCGAGCCCGACGATGGCCGATACACCCATCTTGGCGGAGCGCGAGAAACCGATGATCGCCATGCCGATGCCGCCCGATTGCGAGGACAGCGCCGCATGGCCCTTGACGTCGTAGGCCGTGCAGAAAGTCGCACACAGATTGCTGGGCGTGTAATAAAAGCCGTAAATATTGGGGCCCATCAGGCGCACGCCGTATTTGCGGCCGATCTCGATCAGTTCATTCTGCCCGGCCACATTGCCGGTCTCGGCAAATCCGGAGGGAATCAAGATGGCCCCGGCGATTTTCTTCTCGCCCACCTCGGTCAACGCCTGGGCGACGAATTTCGCGGGAATCGCGAATACCGCGACATCGATGTCGCCCGGCACGTCCTTGACGCTCTTGTAGGCCTTCTTCCCCATGATGCTGTCGGCTTTGGGATGGATGGGATAGATCTCGCCCTTGTACCCGCCGTTGATCAAATTCTTCATCACCGAATTGCCGATTTTGCCGTCCTCGGCCGAGGCGCCGATCACCGCCAACGCCTTGGGCTTCATGATGCGGGTCATCTTCTCGACGATGGCTGCCTGACTCGGACGATCGCGCGCGGGGGCGGGATTGAAGTCGAGTACGATGCGCACGTCGGCCGCGGTCGCGCCCTGGTCGGTGGCGAACACGGGATTCAAGTCCATTTCCGAGATTTCGGGAAAGTCCGCGACCAGCGTCGACACTTTCTCGATCATCCCCGCGAGCGCAGCGCGGTGCACCGGCTTGGCGCCGCGCACGCCGCGTAAAATCTCCGCCGCCGCGATGCCGTCCAGCATCGACAGCGCGTCTTCATTGGTGGCGGGCGCCAATCGGAATGTGATGTCCTTCAGCACCTCGACAAGGATGCCGCCGAGCCCGAAGGCGACCAACTTGCCGAA
>PMMB01000164.1 GCA_003165495.1 Gammaproteobacteria bacterium
TGCTGATAAGTGGCTGCGAGCCGCGCATAGATACCGGTGATGGCGCGTCGGTAGGGTTCATCGGCGCGAGCGGGATTGAGGTCGCCGCTGCGTTGTGCCAGTGCGTGCAAGTCGACGGAAACGCCCGCAAGTTCGCTCGACACCGAGAGTTCGGCGCCCAGAGCATTGAGTTGATTTAGGTACTCGACCAGCAGCGCTTGTGCCGCGCGACCCAGCCCTAAGCGCAAGGAGTCGGCGGTGACGTGCGGATTTCCGTCGCGATCACCGCCGATCCAGCTGCCGAGACGCAGGAAACTTGCCGGACGCTGCCCGAGCAAGCGCTCCCAACGTGCGTAAAGCACCGGTACCGTCGGCAGAAAGATGTCTCTCAAATAGGTCAGTGCCGTATCGACTTCGTCCGCCACATACAGCCGTTCCCGCCGCAGTGCCCGCGTTTGCCACAGCAACGCGATCTGCGCCGCGATCCCGTCCTCGATCAATTCTCCTTCCGTCGTTTCGGTGTAACCGGCGTCGCGCCGTCGCATCAATGCCGCGATGCGGTTGCGATGATCCAGCATGCTCTTACGCATCACTTCGGTGGGATGCGCGGTCAGCACGGGTGTAATCAACGCTCGGTCCAACAACGCGGCGGCATCTCGGGTCGGAATGCCCTGTGCGCTCAGCAACTGCAGGGCCGACGCCAGCGTGCTGCCCTCTTCCGCGGCCGCGCCTTGCCGGTCTTCGGCAAGATTGGCCAGCATGGAAAATAACATGAAGCTGCGCACAAAGGCGACGGTCTCATCGAGCGACAGAGTCTCCAAGCCGGCCGCCAGACCGCGAGGGTTGGCGATGCCGCGATAGCGATCAACGGACGCCGCCCGTATGGCTTCGATGCGTTGAAACAACGCTTGGCCGCCGTAGGTGCGAATTACGTCGCCTAAAAGTCTCCCGAGCAATCGAACGTCGGCGTTCTGGGTGATGGTGGACGGGAGTTTTGCCATGACGGACAGTACCGCAGTTTGGCGCGGATGCGCGCCGGACTATACTCGCCGGCCCGCTCGGGAGAAGGGCGAGTCGCGTTTGTGTGTAACAAATCGTTTAGGTGCGCCATATGATATATCTATGCGTTGCCAAGTTGCCAAGTTGCCAAGTTGCCACGTTGCCACGTTGCCACGTTGCCACGCGAAGCGGCGCGGCTCAGGGTCGCAATTTAGCCGCTGATTCATCGTCAGAGTTATCCTACATGGACGGCGGGTGGTCACTGATGAAGAGGTCATGTCGCAGCCTATATAGTGATTCTCATATAAGACCTACGCGCCAAACATGGCGGTCTCCCATGCACGAACGGAGTAGAAAAATGCTGCTGAAGACCTGGAGTCGATCCCTCCTTGCGGCGTTGACTTTGCTGGCGGTGCCCGCTCTGTCGATGGCGCAAGTGTCGATGAATATTTCGGTCAACGTTCCCCCGCCGGAACTCCCGGTCTACGACCAACCGCCGATTCCCGACGACGGATATCTGTGGACCCCGGGCTATTGGGCCTGGGGTGACGATATCCAAGACTACTACTGGGTGCCCGGCACGTGGGTACTCGCTCCACAGCCGGAATACCTATGGACCCCCGGCTATTGGGGCGCGGCGGATGGTGTATTTATATGGAACGCCGGCTACTGGGGTCCGCATGTCGGGTTCTATGGCGGCGTCAATTACGGCTACGGTTATGGCGGCGAGGGCTTCGAAGGCGGCTACTGGCAGGGTGGGCATCTGTACTACAACCGCTCTGTGAACAATATCGGCAACACGCACATCACCAACGTCTACAACAAGACCGTGATCAATAACGTCACGGTGAATCGAGTCAGCTACAACGGCGGCACCGGCGGCGTTCGAGCCCAGGCGACCGCAGCCGACCAAGCGGCCGCGCATGAGCGGCACATTGCCGTCACGCCGGTGCAACGCCAGCACGAGCAAGCGGCGCGAAGCAATCCCGTGCTGCGCGCCAGCCAGAATCGGGGCCATCCACCGATTGCGGCGACACCACGGCCCGGTGCATTCTCTGGACCCGGCGTAGTACCGGCCCGGCAGGGCGGCACCATGAGCGTGGTTCATGCCGAGCCGCGTGCACCCCAACCCGTTCGTGAAGCGGCGCCGAGACAGCAGCAACCCGCAGTGCAGTCGCGCCCCGCAGTGGAGTCGCGCCCCGCAGTGCAGTCGCGCCCCGCAGTGGAGTCGCGTCCACCGGTGGAGTCCCGTCCCGCGGTTGAACAGCGTCGGCAGCCGGAGCAAACTCAGCAACCGCGACAAACGGCGCCGCAGCCACGGCCTGAACCTAAGCCGCAGGTGAAGCCGCAGCCCGCAGAGCATCCCCCGGCGCGCGAAGAGGACCATGAGCACCATTAGCCATGACCAAAGCGCGCATCAGTTCACCACCGAGGTGGACGGGAGCCGAGCGCAACTCGACTACACCGTGGCCGGTCGTGTCATGACCATTACGCATACGCGAGTTCCGCCGGCAATCGCTGGCCGGGGCGTCGCCGCGGAGTTGATGGAAGCAGCGTTGAGCGCTGCGCGCACCGCAGGTTGGTCGGTGAATCCTGCCTGCTCGTATGCCGCGGCATACATGGCCAAACATCCGCAAGATCCCGGCAAGCAACATGTCGAGGATCTATTGGATGAAGCGCTTGATGAATCCTTCCCCGCCAGCGACTCGCCGTCGGTCGGCGGCAGCAGCTAGCCGGGACGCATGGAGCGCCCTTCGTGCGCCACCAGCAGGTCTTGCATGTCGTTGGCATGCTCCTCTTCGACCACCAAAATACCTTCCAGCATGGTGCGGGTCCCGGGGTCATCGTTCCCGAAGTAGCGGATGAGTTCGCGGTAGTGATCCACGGCGATGCGTTCGGCGATCAGATTCTCTTTGATCATCTCAATCAAGTTATCCGCGCTGCCGTATTCCGACGCCGCACGCGTAGCCAGGCCGGCCGGGTTGAAGTCCGGCTTTCCGCCGAGTTGATTGATGCGTTCCGCAACCTCATTCATGTGGCCGGCTTCCTCTTTCGCGTGCTGCGCGAATTCCGCTTTGACACCCTCGCTGGAAATACCGGTGGCAGCCACCGCATGCATGGTGTAGCGCAGCACGCACACGATCTCGGTGGCAAGCACGGCTTGCAGAATGTCGATGGTTTTTTTCACATCGCCTTGATAGGTGAACGTCACCCCGCCGCTTGCAATATTTTTCCGCGCGCGCTCGCGCAAAGTCTTGACGTCGGTGAGAAACGGTTGGGAATTCTTGCTCTGCTTGTCCACTGTTGTTCTCCTGAACGGCGCTGCCTTGGACCCGTATTTATACACCGTCATCGGATATCTGTTCGAAAAACCTCGTCGCGCGTGACGTCAGCCGACTGCCTAAGTCACTGTCGGTGATGCACTGACAATGCCTCGTCGAGTCCGGCGACCAGCGGCCCCAGTTTCGGCGGATTGGCTTCGAACGAGGGCGTGACGCCGTGTTCCCGCAGCGCCCGCGAGCACACGGGACCGATTGACGCGATGACCAAACCATTCAATTGGCTCGCGAGTTCAGAGGCCCGGCCCGTTTTCTCCGCGACCAGGTACAGATTGTGAATCTGCACGGCGCTGGTGAATACCACTGCGTCGACGCTCGAGCGCGCCAGTGCCTCCAAAAGCTCGTCGAGCGGCCGCGTGTCCGCCGGCAATGCCCACCGGTAAGTCGCAATCTCCTGCACGCTGGCGCCGCGCTTCTCCAAGGATTCGCGCAGCAGTTGATTCGCCGCGCCGTAACGCTGCACCAACACTCGCGCCTCATGCATCGGCATTTCCGACACTGCCGCCAACACGGTTTCCGTGGTGAAGGGTGTGGCGGCCCGAATGTCGATGCGCACGTCACGCGCGTTCAATTCTCCGACAGGCTTCGGTCCGCGGACCACCACCACGGAAGAACTTAAATGTTGCAGCAGTTCGCCCGTCAGGCCTGCCGAATCGGTCGCCTGAAACAATGCGCGTGTACCCACACCGGTCTGAAAAATGACGATCTTGAAGGGATTGATGCGCCACTGCGCGAGTAGCGAGACCACGGCTTGTGGATCGACGTCCGGCACCTCTTCGAGCGCCGGTGCCAGCATGGGTATCCCGCCGCGGCGCGCGATCAATTCCCCCAAATGCGCTCCGGTGCGAGTCTCGAGAATGGCGACGACTTTGGATTTCATACGCTCGCTATTCAACCACGCGGCCGCTCCGATTGCAGTGCGAATCGCGCCTCGCGCCGCTAGCGCCTAAAATGCGCCGATGTCGCCGCATTCAAAATTGAAACCTGCCCTATTGCTGCCCCTGCTCTGCGTGCACTTCGCTTCGGCCGCCGTTGTCTCGCCGGCGGCCGTCGCGGATCCCGAGAGCACTGTGCAGGCTTTCGTCGCGGCCATGCAACGCATTCGCCTGAACCTGCCGGAAATGCCGGATTCCCCCGCGCTCGAGTCGTATGCCATCCACGACTATCTCGTTGCGGCGAGGTTCCGGCGGGATTTGATGCAAAGGCCCGACGAGGCTCTGGACACGGCAATCGACGCGTTTCTGCAAGCCCATGCGGGTCAACCGGTCACGCACGGCCTGCGGCGCGATTGGTTGGCGAGCCTTGCCCAGCGACGCCGCTGGGACTGGTTCCTTCCACGCTCGGTGGATGTCAGCGATCCGCTGCTGGTCTGCGACCGGCTCGAGGGCCGATTGGCCACCGGCGACACAGAAGCTCTTGGCGCCGCGGCGCTCGCGCGCTGGAGCCTGCCGCAGAAGCAGCCGGCCGAATGCGATGACGCGTTTGCGTGGCTGCGGCTGCGGAATCTAGTGACTCCGGCGCTGGCGGAGACCAAGGTCCGCGCTGCGCTTAGCGCAGACAATCCACGCCTCGCGCGCGAGTTCGCGGCCGACGTGCCTGTGGCGCGGACCGCCGCGTTGCTTCAATGGTCTGACCTTCTGGAAGCGCCGAAGTCGGCGCTGGACGTTTTGGCAACCCACGCCAGTCTGCCGGTGGAACCGGAGGCGCTCGCCGCCGGCTTCGAGAAACTCGCGCACACCGATTCCGCCAGCGCCCTCTACCTGCTGCCGTTACTCCTCGCTCGTCAGGGATCGACACCCGAATTGCAAGCTCGGCTGCAGCGCGCCGCCGCGCTTGGCGCCGCCTACGACCGCGATCCTCGCGCCCTTGCAGAATTCGACAGCTTGCCCGCAGACACGCCCGACAGCCAAGTTGAGGAGTGGCGAGTTCGCGCGGCGTTGTGGATCGGCGATTACGACAAGGCGCTTAAGGGGATCGAGCGCATGCCTGCAAGTCTTGCGGCTCAGCCTCGCTGGCGCTATTGGCGCGCGCGCGCGATAGCGGCCACGGCGGGTGCCGACGCGGCGGCGCCGCTGTTCAATGAAATCGCCGACCTGCGGGACTACTATGGCTATCTCGCGGCGGACCGCCTGCATCGCAGCTACAACTTAAATGCGCGGCCGTCGCCGGACGACGTCAAGGCACAAAGCGCGATCGCAGCTGAAATCGGCCTGATCCGCGCGCACGAACTATTCGACTGCGACATGGCGGATGACGCCGCCGATGAATGGACGGCGGTGCTGGGCGGCGCCGAGCCTGCCGTCAAAGTTCAGGCCGCGCACCTCGCTGCGCGCTGGGGTTGGTATGCCGAGTCCGTCGCCACCCTGGCACAGGCCGGCGAATGGGACGATGTTCGTCTGCGTTATCCGCGCGCATACCCGGACGCCGTCGCTGAGGCCAGTAAGCTTGCGCGCGTACCCGCCGACTGGATATTGGGGGTCATACGCCAGGAGAGCCTGTATCGCAAAGACGCGGTGTCGCGCGCGGATGCGCACGGCCTTATGCAAATGCGGCCGGCCACCGCCGCGGCCGTCGCACGCCGCTGGCACCTTCCCTCGCATCGCAAGGACGGTTTGTTCGATCCGTCCATCGCCGTACCGCTCGGCGCGGCTTACTTGCGCGAATTGCTCGATCGTTACTCCGGCCAGCTCGATTTGACCCTCGCCGCCTATAATGCCGGCCCGGTGACGGTCGCACGCTGGCTGCCGCCCACATCGATGGATGCCGACGTCTGGATCGAAAATATTCCCTACGCCGAAACTCGCGGCTATGTGCAGCACATCTTGGAGCACATTGTCGCATTCGCTTACGTAAGCGGCGCCGAACCGCCGCGCCTTGATACACTGATGCCGGTTGTCGAGCCGGCGCCCCGGTAGTCTCAATTTCCGCCTATGAGCCCCGCCGTGACATTGATCGCAAACCCGAGAATCGAGGCGTTGAAGAGAAACGAAATCATCGTATGCGCGATCACCGCCTTGCGCACGCCCGTATGCAGGGTCGCAACATCCGCGGTTTGACAAGCCGCGGCGATGGTGAAGGAAAAATAGGCGAAGTCCCAGAACACCGGCATCGGCGTTTCGGGGAAGCGCAACGGGCGATCCTCTTCCTTCGCGCTGTAGAACATGTCTGC
Source organism: Gammaproteobacteria bacterium (assembly GCA_003165495.1). Lineage (GTDB taxonomy): Bacteria > Pseudomonadota > Gammaproteobacteria > Steroidobacterales > Steroidobacteraceae > Bog-1198. The sequence continues at coordinate 6,487 of PMMB01000164.1, forward strand.
ATAATGCGTCGTGAACATAGTCGGCACCAGAATCCACGAGCTCACCAAGGTAAGGGTTGCCAACGCGAAGTGCGCAACGCGTTCCGTGCCGTTCACCTGCTTGATGGTCGCCAGTGTCTCGACGATGGCGACCAAACTTAGCAATGCGGCGATCGTTACTACGGCCAGAATGACGGGCGCCGACTCGTCTTCTTCGATGTATCTCGTGCAGATCTGCTCGGCGGTCAACCTCGCCATCCAAACGAAGATCAGCGCGAGAAACAGCGCCACCCCGCAATTCCAGCACACCAGCACGCGAGTCAAAGTCGCCCAGTGCTCCGGAAGGAAGAAAAAAATCACGCCACCGGCGGCCAGCGAGATCCACAGCCTCGGATGATAGAGCACGAATTTGTTCATGGAGACGAGGTGCACCGCAGGTCAGCGACTCGACCAGATCCCTACTTGCTTTCTTTCGCGACTAAATATTTTACGAGTTCCACCAGTTGGTCCGGACCGCCCGCTGAAGTAACTTGCAATCTATATTTTCCATTCACGACAATGGTCGGCGTGCTATCGGCCATGTACGCCTGAATCAAACCTTCGGCGGTGCGCACTTTCATGTCCACCGCAAACGACTTCGCGGTCGCCAGGAATTTGTCGATGGGCACGCCGGCTTTTTCCTTGTAGAACTTTGCGGCATCCTCGATGGTCGGCAGGTGACTCTTGATACCCCGGGTCGCAGGATCGAGCACGGCCAACTCGCCGCTCTGCCAGACGGCATTGAACATCGCATCGTGAGTCTGCTCAGCGACACCGAGAGTTTGCGCGGTCAAGTACGCGAGCTGAAACATGGGCCAGTCCTCGCTCGGATTGAAGGATGCCGGCAAGTAGTCGAGTACCGCATTCGGCGGCAGACTTGCCTTCAATTTGTGCATGGTGGGCACGAACAAATTACACGCCGGACAGGCGTAGGAAAAAACCTCGGTGACCTCCACCTTGCCCGCGGGCAACGATGTCGGACGCGCCGGAACGACCAGAAAATAGTTGACGCCCTCGGTCCATGTCGGCGCAGCATGCACCGGTACGCAAATACTTAACGCAAGCACGGCCGACAACGCGGCGCAATTCAGTAATTTCATCAACGCTCCTTAATATAGGCACCCAACACGTCATTCTCGCCTAAGTTGTTCCAGCGTGTCGAGAACAATGCGCGCTGCCTGCGCAGCGCCGTCCTCGGCGGCCATAGACTCTCCGACCTCCCGAGCCCGCGCAAGATAACGGTCGCCGCCGAGCAAGCGATCGAAATCGCGGCTCGCCGACGCCCTGTTGTAGCGCCGTGGCGAGGATATCCGCGCCACGCCGAGGCGCGCAGTTCGGGCGGCGTTGTCGAGCTGATCCGCGAAATACGGCACGATCAGCTGCGGCCGCCCGGAACGCAAGGCTTGCGCCAGAGTGCCGATGCCGCCGTGATGAGTGATCGCCGCGGCGCGCGGGAACAGCAACGAGTGCGGCGCATAACCGCAAACGAATACCTCCGCCGACCCCAAGTGCGCAAAGTCGCCGATCGCCTGCTCGCCGACCATCAGCACCGCGCGTCTCCTTGAGGATTGTGCCGCACCAAGACTTTCCCGATAAAAGCTTCCGGGACTGTTGACGATGAGACTGCCGAGAGTGAATACCAGCGGCGCCGCGCCGGCCTCCAGAAACGCATTAAGTGCGGGATCGAGACCAACGGCCGGACCATCGTCGCTGTCGAAAGTTGCGAAACCCACGATCGATGTCGGTTGCGGATAGTCCGGTTGAACTCCGCCAAGCAACCTCGAATACAGTCCGATCGCGCCCGCGTCCGCGAATTGCCCGTCGAACAATGGGTTCCGCGCGGCCGGCGCCAGCCCTAGATCGGCGCGCAAGGCATGAAGCGGCTGGAATAGACCATTGACGGCCTTTTTTAGAATCCACATCGCATACCGAGTCGGGGTTGGGCCGAGCTCTCGCAGCAGAGCGCTCAGCCACTCGGCCTTGGGGATCACGGGCGGGTCGTACGCAGAGAGGAACATCATGGGCTGCAGAACCACCGCAATCCACGGAATTCCGCGCTTTTCCGCGGCCAGTCTCGCGCCGAACGCCAAGCTGCTCGGCAGCACCAGATCGGCGTCCGCGGTAACCTGCATCATGTCCTCGTAGGCCGTTCTGACATAAGGCAGAACCAGCTTGCGAAACAAGAAGTCGCTATGCTCGATGACGCTGCGCGTGAGTTGCGCGCGGTCCATGCCGAGATCACGCTGCATCTCCTCGAAACCAGGCCGGAGCGGGTGGAATGCAATGCCGGCTGCTTCCACTTTGCTCTGGTACTCCGGGGCGCAGGCAATCACCGCATTCAACCCGCAGTCGCGCAAGGCTCGACCTATGGCGATGAACGGATGCAGGTCGCCAAGCGACCCCACGGTGGCCAGAACGACTTTGTGAGTCAATGTTTTCGCAATTCCGAACGATGGTGCATGCGATACTGTCGCTCCGATATGAAACCGTACTATGAGGCTTTTTGAAGCCTTCGAAGCGCAATATCTCGCGCTCACCGATGAACTATCGGCGGGAAATCTGGTTATAGTCTGAAATTGCCCGCACGTCCTCGATTGGCCAGCGTATGCCGGGACATGGGTTCGACTGTGGTGAAGTGTGAAGTTGTGTTAAACGATCCGATAGATCCTGAAAATTCCGCGCCCGAGCGCGGGCCGATGGCATTCATGCGTCGGCACTGGGTCGCATTGCTCGTTGTCGTCGTCGCCCTGTTGCTGTTGATTGCGCTGTTCAGATTTATCCAGCACAAACAACCGGCGCCGGCGGCGGGAGGGCCCGGACGCGGCGGGCAGAACGGGCCGGTAGCCGTGTCCGTGGCGACGGCCGCATCCGGCGATATCCAACTGCGCATTCCCGCTCTTGGCACGGTCACGGCGCTGGCCACCGTGACCGTCCGAACGCAAATCAGCGGGATCATGCAAAAGATCTTGTTCACGGAGGGTCAAACCGTACACCAAGGCGACTCTCTGGCACTGATCGATCCCCGCCCTTACGAAGCGGCCCTCCAGCAGATGCGGGGCAATTTGAAGCGCGACCAGGCGCTGCTGGCGGATGCCAAGCTGGATTTGAAACGCTATGAAGGGCTGGTCAAAGAGGATTCGATCGCCCAGCAACAGCTCGATACGCAGCGCGCGCTGGTCGACCAGT
>PMMB01000005.1:0-4319 GCA_003165495.1 Gammaproteobacteria bacterium
CCGTCGCATTGCTGGCGGTCGTCCGTCAGCTTGGTGTTCTGCACGAACGCATTGCGCCGGTGGGCGCCCTCATGCTCGCGAAGGGACTTAAAGTAGGCGAATTCGCACCGAATATCGTTGCGCAAGATCTTGAGGGTCGCTCGATTATCCTTGGAGCGGCGCGAGCGGACGAGCGCGCCACGTTGATCATGTTCGTGTCGCCGACTTGCCCCGTGTGCAAGACATTGCTGCCAATCTTAAAATCGAGCCTGGCGTCGGAACGGGATTGGCTTGACATCATCCTTGCGAGCGATGGCGAAACCGCAAATCAGCGAGAATTCGTGCTGGCCCACCGCCTCGGTGGTTTCCCTTATATCGTTTCTGCCCCGCTCGGGATTTCCTACCAAGTCAGCCGCCTGCCGTTTGCGGTTCTGATCGATGCGCAGGGTGTGTTGCGAGCGCGGGGGATCGTTAATTCTCGCGAACATTTGGAAAGTTTATTCGAAGCCAAGCGCTTGGGGCTAGCATCGATTCAAGATTATTTTGAAGCGGCGGCGCAAAATCAGGCCATGAGCGACCGGCTGCTGGCGCGATGAGGAATGATATGAAATGGTTGGATGCGTTTTCGGAAAATTCGGCCCGAGCGCTCGCGCGACGCACGTCGCGGCGGAGCGTGCTCGCCGGCCTTGGGTCTTTTCTCTTGGGCGCTACCGCGGTGCCATTGCTCCCGGTAGCGCGCGGCGCCGATACTAAACCTGCGGGCGGTGCGCCGGGCGCCGACGCGCCAAAAGCAGATCCGGGTGACCCGTCGTCTTGCGATTACTGGCGACACTGCGCAATCGATGGCTTTCTATGCGGGTGCTGCGGGGGATCGCAATCGACGTGCCCACCCGGCACGGACATGTCGCCGGTCACATGGATCGGAACTTGTCACAACCCGAGTGACGGCAAAGACTACGTCATCTCCTATAACGACTGTTGCGGCAAGGGCGGCTGCGGCCGATGCTTCTGCAATCGCAACGAAGGCGATACAGCGCTATTTCAACCGGGCCAATCCAACGATTACAACTGGTGCTCCGGAAATGCCAAGGCCAATATTCCCTATCACTGTTCGACCGCGCGCATCGTGGGTACGGCTAAGTAGTCGCTCGTGCGAGTCCTGACCGGGGTCGCGGCCATTGCGTTCTCTTGGGCGACCGTGAGCGTAGCGTGGGGTTACCAACCTCTCGTCAATTACCAACTGCGCTGCATGGGCTGCCATCTCGCCGACGGATCCGGCCAACCGGGGCGAGTCCCCTCGATACGCCGCACGCTGGTACTTTTTTCAGCGTCTCCGCTAGGGCGAGATTATGTCGCCAGGGTTCCCGGAGTCGCGCAATCGCCGCTCTCCGATGAGGACACCGCCGCGCTGCTCAATTGGATGGCGAGAAATCTCAGTGACTTAAAGGTACCGCCCGGCTTTGCCGACTATTCCGAGGCGGAGATTCACAGTTTGCGCGATCGTCCACTGGTCAGAGTCAGCGCCATCCGGGCACGCTTGTTGAAAGCCGCGGCCGCGAAACCGCGCACACCTTAGCCAAAACGGGATGAATGCCTCCCCTGCCCTCCCCAGCAAAATCCCCGTGTTGATTGCCGGCGGCGGCCCGGTCGGCTTGTGTCTGGCGGCGCTGCTGGCGCAGCACCGCGTCGCCCACCTTGTGCTGGAGGCCGACGCGTCCTGGTGCGAGGGCAGCCGGGCGATCTGCATGTCGCGTCGCTCGCAGGAAATCCTCGGCTGGGTCGGTGCGGATCGGCCTCTGACCGCCAAGGGTCTGCCGTGGGTCGGCGGTCGCAGCTACTACCGCGACACGGAAGTACTGCATTTCGAAATGCCGAGTGAGCCCGCCGAGCGCTTCGCGCCGATGGTCAACATCCAGCAGTACTACATAGAGCAATATGCCCATGCTGCGGCACTGCGCGCGGGCGGGGCCGATGTGCGCTGGTCGACCCGAGTGCGCGCAGTGCGACCGCAAATGTCCGGCGTGGACGTTGATTTTCAGACTGAGGATGGGGTCACCCACCGCGTGCACGCCGACTGGCTGGTCGCCTGCGATGGCGGCCGCAGCACGGTGCGCGAACAACTCGGCTTGCAACTCGAAGGCATGCAATACGAGGGACGCTATGTAATCGTGGACATCGAGCAGGACACTCGGCGCGAGGTTGAGCGCCTAGCTTGGTTCGACCCGCCCTCCAATCCCGGCTCCACCATTCTGATGCACCGCCAGCCCGACAATGTTTGGCGCATCGATTACCAAGTGGCCGACCATGAAGATCCGATGGAAGCGGTCAAACCCGAGAACGTTCTGCCGCGCGTGCAGGCCCATCTCGACATGATTGGCGAGACGGCGCCCTGGAAGCCCTTGTGGATCTCGATCTACAACGCCAAATGCCTCACGCTGCCCAGCTACAGAAACGGCCGCGTCCTGTTCGCCGGCGATGCGGCGCATCTGGTGCCGATTTTTGGCGTGCGAGGTCTCAACTCGGGGCTGGACGACGCCGGCAATCTGGCGTGGAAACTGGCGCTGGTGCAGCAGGGCCATGCCAGCGACGCGCTGCTCGACAGCTATTCCAGTGAACGTGTCCTCGCGACCCGCGAAAACATCGCCTTTGGCGCCAAGAGCACCGAATTCATGGCGCCACCGCACCATGGCTTTGCGTTGATGCGCGAAGCCGCTCTACGGCTCGCGCTAGTGGCGCACGGCGTGCGTTCACTCATCAATCCGCGGCAAACTTCGCCGGTCGAGTATGTGGACTCGCCGCTCAATCAACCGGATCACGGCGCAGCGTTTGCCGGCGGCGCCCGTGCCGGCATCCCGGCCCCCGAAGCGAGGCTGCACACCTTGCAGGGTCTGGGGCATTTGACGACTCTGTTCGGCAGCGGTTTTGTGGCTTTGTACTTTTCCAACAACCCACACCTGCCGGCATCTTTGCGACAGGTCGCCGAAGCCTCGCCATCAGGCGCTGCGGCGTTGCGTCTTGTCCGCGTGTCAGCCCAGGGCGCCGCTGACGCCGGCACCGTCGTCGATGAACTCGGGCAGGCCTGGCAGCGTTACGACGCGATGGAAGGCACGCTCTATTTAATACGGCCGGATGGCTATGTCATGGCTCGATGGCGCGAGGCCGCGTCGACGCCAGCAGATATCGATCGGGCACTCACGCGCGCGCTCAAGGACTTAAGACCATGAATAACGCCCAGATTGAACTCACCTACACCGCACTCGCAGAATGCATTGCGCGCGTCGGCGAAACCAAGACGTCTTTGCTTCTTGCCACGCTGGCGTTAGATCTGCTGAGCCAACAACCGGATGCCGATGCGGCACTTAAGCATATATTGCAGGCCGAGCGGCTGGCCAAGATTTGATTCACTAGCTCACCGCAGCTGACTGTCTTTGCTCCCGCGCCGGTTATACCCGCTGAATCGCGCAACGTCGCGATCCTCGGCATCCTGGCAGGAAAGGCACAGGCGGACGCTGCGGATCGCATCTCTACGTGCCTGCGGAATCTCGGTTCCGCACTCGGCGCAATGGGTCAAGCCAGGACCCTGAGGCAAACGACTCTGCGCACGGCTGACCGCATCCTTCACCGTCGCGTCAATCTGATCTTGAACTGCGCCCTCTTTCGCCCAGCCTGTAGCCATAAGTCACCCCGCAATAACGTAGCCGCACCGTCACTCTAGCACTAGGGGATATGACCACCCAATCCGGAATTACAAGCCACGGGGAAAAGCCCGAGCATGGCTTATTTGTTGGCACTCGAGGTCGGCAATGGGCACTTGGACGCTATTACGCCCTCACATGCACCGGCGCCGGACAATCAACACGTCGCAATCAGCGAACTCCCGTACTCTTGACGATCCGCGACTGCCCGGTGCACGCTTGCGGCGCATTGATCCCCGCCTTCGGAGTCTTTCAACCCAGCGAGCGAACGCTTACCGGTTTGTTCAGTTTTACGGAGAGTCCGGCAGCCTCAGCGAGCGCTAGCGCCGCCACAGCATCCTTGTAACCGACGGCAGGCGAAGTTTCATCGCGGAGGACCGCGGCAAAATGCGCCATCTCCCGCCGATAGGCTTGCGCGTACCGGTCAAGAAAGAAACTCTGAAGCGCATCGCTCGCGCAGCCTCGTTCCCGCCACGTGGAGACCGTGCTTTCCATGACGTTGTCGGCGCGTAGCGAGCCGGCAGCACCGTAGGCTTCGATCCGCTGATCATAGCCGTAGGCCGAGCGACGGCTGTTGCTGATGACGCACAATCTGCCGGTCGCGGTACGCAGAATAGTCTTCGCCGTGTCCACGTCGCCGGCGCC